>JAGLGQ010000004.1 GCA_023143935.1 Minisyncoccota bacterium | reverse complement strand
ATTTTTGCCTTTTTAGATTTTAAATATTTTTTTAATTGCATTATTTCTTTACCATCTCTAACAAATGATAGGGCAATAAAATCTACCTTCATTTTTATTCCAAAATTAATATCATCCCAATCTTTTTTTGTTATTGGATTTAAAGAAACTTCTTTTCCGGGTAAATTTAAATGTCTTCTTGATTCTAATATTCCTTCATTTAAAACTTTTACTATAACTTCTCCTTTCTTTTTCCCTATAACTTCAAAACTCATTACGCCATTATCTACCAAAATTTTTTCTCCTATTTTTACATCCTTTGCTAGATGGTCATAACTTACAGATAATTTTTCTGCATTTTTTGTTTTTGTAGATTCTGGAATTAAAATGATTTCATCTCCTTTTTTTAGATTTATTGGTGTTTTTACATCCCCAGTTCTTATTTCAGGACCTTTTGCGTCTAATAAAATGGCAAAATTTTCTGATGATTTTTGGTTTAATTTTTTTATTCTTTTTATAACATTTTTGTGCCATGCTTGTGTTCCATGGGAAAGGTTAAGCCTAAAAACATTTACCCCTTTTTCTGATAATTTTTTTAATACTTCATAGCTCTCAGTTGCTGGTCCTATGGTTGCAACAATTTTTGTTCTTTTTTTCATACTATTATATTATCTTAAATAGGATATTTTACAAATTAATAAATAATAATTTAATCGAATACTTTTAATAAAATATAAAAGTAAAGATTTAGAGTAATATAAAATAAAGATTAAGGAAGAGTAAAGTAAGGAGAAGTAAAGATTAAGATAATGTAAAGATTAACATAAAGTGATATAAAAATTAAAGTAATATAAAATAAAGATTAAGGAAGAGTAAAGTAAGGAGAAGTAAAGATTAAGGAAGAGTAAAGTAAGGAGAAGTAATTTACAACGGGTCACAAGCTCCGCTATAGCGGAGCTTGTGACCCGTTAATATTTTTGTTAATATATATACTATATTTAAATATATATTATGAATTCAATTATAAATTTAACAAAAAGTGAGAAAGAATTTTTGTTAAGTATTAAAAAAGAAGATGAATATACGGGAAGGGAAGATATTTTGGGAGAAATTTTAAATGGAGTTTTTGTTGGATTAGTTGGGGTGACAGCAATGATGAATCCCAGAGCTTTTGATCTCATTAAACAAGTAGATGGAATAAAAAAAACAAGAAGAAGAAAAATTCAACGAGCAATTCATAAAATACATGAAAATGGACTAATCACACAAAAAGGAAATAAATATTATCTTACTTCCAAAGGTTTTGTAATTTTAAATAATTATAAAATTAAAACTTTAAAAATAAGTGTATCAAAAAAATGGGATGGTTATTTCAGAATTGTAATGTTTGATATTCCAGAAGATAAAAAATATGCAAGGGATTCTTTAAATAAAAAACTTCAAGATTTAGGTTTTTTAACGTTACAAAAATCAGTTTTTATATATCCTCACAATTGCCAAAAAGAATTTGAACAAATTGGAGATTTTTTTGATGTTAATGAAAATATTGTATTTATAAAAACAAAAACATTATCTGGTTATCAAAAATTTATTCAACTTTTTAAAGAAAATGGATTGATTTCTAAAAATCAAAAATTTAAATAACATTAATTGCTTTATATTTTTTCAAAAAAGTATATGCAAGTATAAAATGATTATAAATGATAAATAAATTAAAAGCGGGTCACAAGCTCCGCTATAGCGG
>JAGLGQ010000039.1 GCA_023143935.1 Minisyncoccota bacterium | reverse complement strand
CTGTTTACGCCGCAGGAGTATGGCACGGCACAGATTGGATACAAACAGGAGAAGTAATTTCTGCACAAAAAATCAAAGATAATTTTGATTATTTGTATGGGTTGGGAAGTGGAGCTATTCCAGTTGGCACAATTCTTTCTGTGGCATATTCAACACCTGATACAAATTATTTGGAATGTAATGGGGCAGAAATATCAAGAACAACTTATTCAGAATTATTTACAAAAATAGGAACTACATATGGAACGGGAAATGGGTCATCAACTTTTAATATTCCTGATTTAAGAGGTGAATTTTTAAGAGGTTGGGATAATGGGAGAGGTATTGATGGTGGTCGTAATTTAGGTACATTTCAAGAAGATGAATTAAAATCTCATGATCATGGTTTGGGATTTTCTAAGACAGATTCTCCATATAATAAACCATCTTATAGTAATTCTGGCGGTAGGGTTTATTACGGTAACGAAAGAGTAGATAGTACTGGAGGTATAGAAACAAGACCTCGTAATATATCTGTTATGTATCAAATTAAGGCGTTATAATAATAAAATATTTTAAATTTTAATTAAAACAAGATTTTGCTTCGCAAAATCTTGTTTTTTTTAAAATTGATTTAATAAATAAAAAAATAAAAAAAGGGTGGAGGTGCAAAGCCTTGCTTTGCACCTCGCCCGCGGTCGTTTCTCGTCGTCGCGTCAAAGTCCGATTTGTGGGATTTCGCAAAATCCTACTAGTCGGACTTTTTGAAAAACGTCATCGTCCGTCGCGTCAAGGTTCGATTTCAAAAAATTTTATTTGTTACAAGGTCCGACCTTGTAACAATTTTTTTTGTTTTTCTTTTACCCCCTATTATGGTATAATTCCATTCGTTATGACAGACAATAATATATACGAAATTGGGATGTTGATTAATCCTAATTTAGCACAGCAGGGGGCTGAAAAAACTGTTGAGACTGTAAAAAACATTCTTAACAAAATAAGTGCCTCTGTAATTTCCGAGGGTGAAGTAGTAGATATTGATCTAGCTTACCAAATTATTACAAAAATTGCTTCAAAAAATGAAAAATTTGATCAAGCATTTTTTGCTTGGGTAAAATTCGAAGTTTCTCCAAGTGAAATTTCTGTAATAAATGAGGAAATTGATAAAATCAAAAAAGAAGTATTTAGGTACTTAATTATTAAAACCGTTAAAGATGACGAAGAAACAGATAAATATTTAATGGATAACGAAGAAGACGGGGAAGAAGAAGAAAAAACTGAAAATAAAGATTCTAAAAAAGAAGAAAAAGATTTAACTGATAAAGAAATTAACGAAGAAAAATCAGAAAAACCGAAAGAAAAAGAAGAAAAAAAAGTATCAGACAACAAAGTTGATGATCTTACAAAAATAGAAGGTATTGGACCAAAAACAGTAGAAGCTTTAAATAAAGCTAATATAAAAACATATACAGACCTAGCTGATTCAAAAGTTGGAGATTTAAGAGATATTTTAGAAGAAAATTCTCTTTCAAGATATGAACCAAAAACATGGTCAAAACAAGCGAGATTAGCAAGGGATGAGAAATGGGACGAATTGAAAGAATTACAAGATGAACTTGATGGGGGAGAAGTAAAATAATAAAAAAAAATCATGAATGTAAATAAAGCAATTATCGTAGGTAGAATTACTCAAAATTTAGAACTAAAAAATATAAATAATGGTACAGTAGTTTTAAATTTTTCGGTTGCAACAAATTATGTTTACAAAAACGCTGGAGGAGATAAAGTAGAAAGTACAGAATTTCATAATGTTGTATCTTTTGGAAAACAAGCTGAGACAATCGCTCAGTATTTTGTAAAAGGACAAGAAATTTATTGTGAAGGAAGATTACAAACACAGTCTTGGGAAGATAAGGAAACAGGAAAGAAAATGTATCGAACAGAAATTATTTTAGATAGATTTGAATTTGGAGCAAAGCCAAATGGAGCTGGTACTTCAAGTAACTATAATAATAATTCGCAAGAAC
>JAGLGQ010000038.1 GCA_023143935.1 Minisyncoccota bacterium | reverse complement strand
TAAAATTTATCATTTATACGTACTTTTTCAGGAACTTGAATTGAAATAATTTGTTTTTGATTAGCTTTTTTTGTTTTTTTATTATCAATTCTAATTTCTTCTACCTCTCCAAAAACTATTCCTGTTTTATTTCCTGTAAATATAACTTTTTCTCCCACTTTTAAATCTCCCGCTTCAAGTTTTATTTCTGCCACCATAACTTTTGGAAAAAAATGAGTAACTACACCTTTAAATATTTTTTCTTCTGTTGCTTTTGAACCATAAACATCTGAATATTCTCCAATTTCTTTTCCTAAAAAAAAGTTTCCATGTGAAAGTTTACGATTGAAAACTTTTTTTAAATCTTTAAAATATTCTTTAATTTTTTCTTTTGTGTAATTTCCATTTTCTATGTCTTCTAATGCTTGCTTATATGTTTTTACAACTGTATAAACATATTCTGGCGACCTACCTCTACCTTCAATTTTTAAAACTGAAATTCCAGCATCAATAAATTTATCTAAAAAATCTATGGTACAAATATCTGCCGCGGACATTATATATTGATTATCTATTATTAATTCTTTATCAGTTTCCATATCTATTATTTTATAAGCATGACGACAATTTTGAAGACAAGCCCCACGATTTGCAGAAGCATTGTGGGTATATAAACTCATCCAACATCTACCTGATTGTGCAACACACAAAGCTCCGTGCCCAAAAACTTCTATTTCCATTAATCTATTTTCATTTCCCATTAAATTTTCTTCCACAATTTTTTTATGAATAGCTTTAATTTGAGTGAGTGTTAATTCTCTAGCTAATACAATTCTATTGGTCATTTTTGCAAAAAATTTCACGGCTTCATAATTTGAAATTGAAAATTGAATAGTCGCATGAACTTTCATATCAATTTCATTACAATAATTTAATACCGCAAAATCAAAAGCAATAATTGCATCTACCCCATTATCTTTTGCTGCATCTACTAATTTTTTTGCAATATTTATATCGTGGTCATATAACAAAGTGTTTACCGCAAGATAAGTTAAAACTTTAGATTCTTTTGCTATTTTTACAATTTTTGACATATCGGCAATTGTAAAATTAACCGAAGCTCTGGCTCTCATATTTAATTGTGTTACTCCAAAATAAATAGAATCCGCTCCCGCTTTTATGGCAGATTCTAAAGACTCAAAACTTCCTGCGGGAGCCATTATTTCTAACTTTTTTTTCATAACAATAATTATAACAAAAACTTTTTAAAATAATTCAATTGTATAAAATGTTTTTTAAATTCCCATTAATTTTAATAAAAGAAGTTCGGGAATAGATATTGCTAATTTTTTATCTTTTTTGATTTTTTCTGTTAAATATTTATCAATTTTGTAGATATTGTGATTTTTTTCAAAGGGAATAGAAATTAATGGTTGAAATTTACTTTTTATTTTTATTAAAATTTTGAAATTTTTTTCATCAATATTATAATTTTCAATATCTTTAAATAAAATATTAACTGCATCATCTTCTATACTAAAACCGTTTGGGTTTATTTCATATCTTTTTGTTTGTGGTTTTTTGCTTGCTGCAAATAATATTAAAAAACCTATAAATATTATTAATATTGCGAAGATGGGGTCTTGAAAAAAATAAAAGGTTGAAAAAGATAATAATAAAATTATAGTAAAAACTATCCAATACCAGTTAATACTTTTTTTTTTATAATTAAATTCTCTCGCTTGCCATCGAATTAGTGCCATAATTTTTTAATTATACCAGATTTTATCTTTTTTCAAGTTTTTTAAATTAAATTAAATTTTAAAACATTGAAATTTTTGAATTTTGTTTTATAATAGTTTTTGTTTCTTGGTATTTTTTTTTAATATTTTTTTATTAAAAATGTTAGAAAAAGTGTTGGATACTAAAAAATTTGGAGAAGTGGCAGAGTGGTTGAATGCAACGGTCTTGAAAACCGTCGTGGGGTAAAACTCACCGGAGGTTCGAATCCTCTCTTCTCCGCAGAAGTTAAAAACTTAACCTGACTAGGTTAAGTTTTTTTTAATTTCTGCGGGAGAAGAGAGGATTCGAAGAAAGCGAAGTATGTTTTGTGCCAAAAATATACGAATAAAATGAGTATATATTTTTGAGCATAAAACCACGAGCGGAATGGCTAAGGCATCTAAAAAATAGTGAGTGGCAATAAATATATTTTTTGATGAGGTTAGCCAAATCCTCTTTGTTTTGTAAAGCTTGTAATTTTTACAAACAAAGTTATAAAAATATTTAAAAAAACTTTATTATCTATCTTAATTTTGCTTTTACTTCCCTTTCCACATTTCTTTTGTCGTCTTTCTTTTTTATATCTTCTCTTTTATCGTATTTTTTCTTTCCTCTTACCAAAGCGACTTCTAATTTTATTAATTGATTTTTTAAAGAAAAAGAAATGGGTACTATGGTTAACCGCTGTGATTTCATCTTTTTTTTTATAGCAATAATTTCTCTTTTTTTAAAAAGTAATCTTCTTTCTCTGTATGAATCGTATGATTCTGGGGTATTTTTTTCTTGATATGGTGGAATAAAAAAGTTTTTCAAAAAAATATCATTTTTATTAGGATTTTTTTTAGGAGAAGAAATTGTTACAAAAGAACCTTCAAAAGAACCTTTTTTGTTTTTTAAAGATTTAACTTCGGTACCCAATAAAGAAACTCCTACTACAAATTTCTCTAAAATTTCATAATTAAAAGTAGCTTTTTTATTTTTTAATAATAACATGCGTTAATTTTAACACTTTAATTTTTTTAGAAAATAGGTTTTAACAAACAAGCTGCATTAGTACCTCCAAATCCTTTTGCATCACACATAATTAAATCTTCCTTAAATAAATCTGTATTTTTACCCAAAAGAATAGCTTCTGATATTGCTTTTAAATGTTCTGGGGTAATATCTGTATTACTTAAATTTTCTTTTTTGAATATTTCCGACTGGGGTGTTATAAACTTAAAATCAATTTCTTTTGTTGAATACATTCCTGCAATTTTTTTATCTTGAATTGCTTCGCAAGCTTCAATCACACTATCTACAAAAGCAGCACCTAAAGAATGTCCATGTCTCTCTTTGTTTGATGTTATTATATATTTTTTATCTAAAGCTAACTCCCCTAAATATTTTGCTGCGGCATAAATTTCATTTATTCCTCCTGCTATCGTGCCTGTTCCGTGCATATAATGTATTAATCTACCTTTAATTTCATTTGGGGAAATCCCAGCTCTTTGAAATAATTTTTCTGTCAATTCTGCTTGTCCCCTAATAGTTCCATCTGTTTGAGCTTTACCATATTTTAAAGGATTACAGGTGTTTTGAGATACAGCTAAAACTTCAGCACAATATTTAAGATTATATTCATCGGCTAATTTTCTTCTCATCATTATTTGTAAACCTCCATAATCCCCCGGAACAAAACCATCACGCGAACCACCAAAGGCTAACAGTGGATGATTTTCATCTCTTAATTTATCCTCTTCCCATTTTTTTGCCAAAGCCCCGCCTCGTTTTCCCATAATACGATCAAAAGAAATGTAAGTAGATACTGCTCTCGTGGCTGTTTCAGCACCCCCCCAAAAAACAATATCTGAAGCTTCACTTATTATTGAATTAAATCCATTAGACATCGAAACCCCCGCAGAAGCACAAGCGGAATTGGAACTACTATGGCCTCCTCCAGCGCCAATATTATTTGCAATTTGTCCCGCAAGCATATTTCCAAGCATATGAAGTAAATATCTTTTTTCTCCATATACATTTGGGTCACCTGTATGACTAATTTCTAAAATTTTTTGTTCTATTTTTTCTACAGCAGATCCGGCACCATTCCCAATATCAACCATTGTTGCTTTTCTTAATTTTTCTGTTTTTAATTGTTTATCTTCTCCAAAAAGTTGTGGGGTTTTTTCCATAATTTCTTGTAAAGATAACCACAGTAATTTCATAGCATCACCCATTAAAACTTCATTATTTTTTCTATCTATTGCTGTTTTTGGCCAAATACCATGATTAAATGCAGGAATAAAATTTTCAGGAATAGGAGCTCCAACACCGCAACCCTCAGCCCATATTTTATTAAAAAAGTTTCTTTTTTGTTCTTCTGTAGTAGCCCCATTAACTTTTGCCATTAATTCAAAATTAGCAATATCTTTGGGGGTTAATTTTCTTAATCCTGTTTTTCCTTTTAACGCATTCTCATGTGTTTCTTTAGTATTTTTTCCTGTGGGAGAAATACAACCGCTGGAAACAATAACTATTGGGTCTTTTTCGTTTTTTATATAAATCTTTGGTATTCCTTCTGACATATATTAATTATATACTGTTTTTGTCCTCGCGCTAGGAACTTTTGAGTTTACGAAAAATGCTTATTTGAATATTTTTAATATACTTTCGGGATTCCTAGCGTGGGGACAAATTTATTTTTGTCCTCGCGCTAGGAATCGAACCTAGATCTAGCCCTTAGGAGGGGCTTGTTCTATCCATTGAACTACGTGAGGAAGATTTAAAAGATTATAGCATAAAAAAACTCTAATTTTGGATTAGAGTTTGAGAGGGCGGGATTTTGCGAAGCAAAATCCCGTTCAATCTATAAATTTTCAAAAAAAATCGGAGCTATTTAATATTTATAATACGATAACTCACAACTTCATCGTTTGGTAATTTAAAATCAAAAATATCACCTTTTTTCTTTCCCATCATTGCTTTTGCTAACGGAGCGTTTAAATCAATTTTTCCTTTAAAAATATCAGCGTCTTCAGTCCCTACTATTTCATAAGTTGCTGTTTTTGATGCTAATTTTTTAGCAATTTCTACAGTAACCCCAACTTGAACTTCGTCTGTTTTACTTTTTTTAATAATCGTAGCGTTTTTCAATAATTCTTCTAATTTTAAAACTCTAGATTCTAATTTTGCCTGATCATCACGAGCCTGATGATATTCTGCATTTTCTTTTAAATCACCTAAAGATTTAGCTTCATCTAGTTGTTGCGCGAGTTCACGCCTCCCATTACTTAACAGTTCTTCTAATTCTTTTTTTAATTCATTATATTTTTTTTGACTTAAATAATCCATAATCCTATTCTTTAATTATAACATTTGTATTTTAAAAAAAACAATGAATTTTTTTTGATTTTTTTCATTGTTTTTAATGGTAAATTTTATTTTGACACACGCTTTTTTCCGATAAAAGCCGCGAGTTTTTTTCTGCCTTTTCTTAATCGTCTTAAAAGCACATTTTTACCACTAGAAGTTGCACTCCGTTTTAAAAATCCATGAGTTTTTAATCTTTTCTTGTTTTTTGGTTGAAATGTCTGTGACATAATAAAGCGTATTATACTATATTTTTAAATAAAAACAATTTGCATTTCTTTTTTTGGTGTTTTTCGTGTATAATGTTTTCCACAAAATATAAACAGACTATTGAACATCCTTTTTTAGGAAAAAAAATATATTTTAGTAAACTATAATGTAATGCACTTAGATAATCAAAAAATTTGGGAATCTGTTTTAACAGATATTGAGCTAAACATTTCTAAAGCTAATTTTAAAACTTGGTTTAAAGATATAGCATTAAAAGAAATAACAGAAAAAAATTTAGTTATCATCGCGGTACCCAGCGAATTTATAAAAAAATGGATTTTAGAAAAGTTTCATCCAATGATTCTTAAAAATTTTATTAAAATTAAACCAGAGATAAGAAACGTGGAATATGTAGTGGAAAAAATAGATACAAAAAATATTACTACTATTATTGCTGAAAAAAAAGAAAAGAAAACAACGCCATTAAAACAAAAACTGGATGACAGTTTAAATAAAAAAACTTTATCTTTAAATTTAACTTTAAAAAATGGACAAACAAATTTAAATCCAAAATATCAATTTGATACTTTTGTAGTTGGTTCTTTTAATGAAATTGCGGCAACTGCGGCTCAAGCTATTTTAAAAAGAAAAGAAGTTGTTTATAATCCTCTTTTAATTTA
>JAGLGQ010000037.1 GCA_023143935.1 Minisyncoccota bacterium | reverse complement strand
GTGCGTGCAAGAGCACATACAGTTGAATTTTTTATTTTTTTAGCAATTTCTTTAATAGATTCAAAATCCCCCGGCGATGCTACTGGAAATCCAGCTTCAATAACATCTACACCAAGTTCTTCTAACAGCAAAGCCATTCTTACTTTTTCTTCAAGAGTCATGGCACAACCCGGGGATTGTTCTCCGTCGCGTAATGTTGTATCAAAAATTGTTATTTTTTCATCATTTTTGTTTCTTTTTTCACCGTTTAATTTTTTCAATTTTTCCATATATTTTTTATTATTTACTTATTTTTATTTAAACTTAAAAAAAACCAATCTACAAATAGATTGGTTTTTTTATTTTTTTATTAAATTTATCACTTTTTAATCAAAACAAAACCAATCTCCTTAAGCAAAAGAAGCAAAGTGTTCAACAATAAATTTGTTTTGTTTTGTATTAAAAATTGCATAATCTATTTATAACACAAGTGAGTGAGAGTTGCAAGAATAAATTTATTTTATTCTTGTAACCGAACGAACGCCGTGTTATATACGCTTATATAACATAAGTGAGTGAGAGTTGCAAGAAATAAAATAAATTTATAAATATAAAATTGTGAAAAAATGAAAAATGGCGGAGCCATTTTTCATTTTTTTATTTTTACTCTTTTTATTTTTCTTTTAAAAGAACATATCCATTTGAATATCCCGTATTTAACGGAAACACCTCTCTCGTCAAATCTTCTTTATTATTAGATGATTTACTAACTCCATCCCACTCTGGATTTAAAATTTGAACATTATTAAAATTAATCTGTACATCCACATTTTTACCATTCAACTTAAAAATAAGTTCATCTTTATCTAAAATAAAACTATATTTATTGTATTCTAATATTTCTGCCACACTCATTTTCTTTAAAATTTCTTCAAAAACATTCTTTAAAGATAATTTTTCAAAAATTTCTCCTCCTTTATAAATAATTAATTGTTCTGAATCCGAATCAACTATAACACCAAAATTTTCAGTTTTTTCTTCTTCAAAAAAATTAGATGATGCAATTTGTAAAAAATAATCATATCCCGTAATTTTTATCGCATCTTGTCCCCCATAATTTTTAACATTAAAAGATAAATATTTTAAAACTTCCCCGTTAATTTTTCCTAAATATCTCCTAACTTTTATTTTTTCAGTCAATTTAGAAATCATTGTCCAATTAGCAATCTCTCCATATTCTCTTTCTTCAATATTTTTAATTCTTTCTTCATCTTTTAAATTACTTTCTTTTGCTATTTTTAAATCATCTTTTTTTCTTTTTTCAAATTCCTCCCTATCTTGTTTCTTTATTTCTTCAATTTCTATTTTACAAATTTTATTTAAAGTATCGCAACCATGAAAATTACATAAATATTCAATTGAACCATAAATTTTTCCACTTAATTCTTCAGAAATATCTGAATATTCTTTTAATGGACTTAGTTTTTTATTCTCTAAAATTTTTGCTTCTTTTAACTTATCTACCAATTTTATTTGTTGTCTACTTTCTGGGAATGTATATACAGACCAGGGACCAATACTAATTATCAAAATAACAATCATTAAAGAATAAAATATAGTTCCAAGATATTTTTTCTTCGAAAAAATAAAATACAAAGATAATCCTAAAAGCCAAATACCAAAAGTTACCACCAAATATCTATTTATAGTAAAATCATGCTGAGCAATTCTCAAAAAAATTGCATAAAAAAGCATAGCTACTTGTGGTAATACTACAAATGGAAAATACTTTCTAAAAATTTCTGCTGATTTAAATTTTTCTACAAAAATATACGATGAAAAATAAATTAAATACCCAAAAAAAGAAAACCCAATTACCATCCATGAAATTTTACCTTGTGGCCAATCAGAAAAATTTAATAAAACTTTTATTGTATACGAATATAAAATTATAAAATATATTGTAATTGCAGGTAAACCAACATAATTTACTAAAAATAAATAAAACTTATTTTTTTCTATTTTTTGCTCATTATTAATTTTTAAAGATGATAAATTCGCTAAAAAGAAAAGTGGAGCAAAAAAAGAAAGAGTAAAAGACGCCCAATACGAAAAAGTCTTTCCCTCGTCTATAAAATTCAAATCAAATAAAGTAAATAAAGCCCATAATGCTATAAATCCTAAAAACATAGATACCACTCCAACTATTATAGACATTAAAGTTTTAATTATTAAATTATACGCAAAAATATAAAAATTTTTTTGAGATTCTTCTTTATTAATAATTTTTTGAATAAAAGGAGCAATAAAAATAAAAGCAATCACTCCAAGAATGGTCAATATCATATAAACTAAAATCTCTGCATGAAAATTAGCAAATAAATTCTCTTCAAAAAAATAGAAAAATAAAAGTCCAAATATTAAAGTCAGTCCTTGATAAAACCATTTTTTACCATATAACCAAGCTTTTGATTCAGAAAATAAATATATTCCAATAGAAAAAAAGAAAGAAACTGCTAAAGTAAAAATACTTTTATCTAAAATATTTTCAACATTAAAACTAAAATCTTCAAAATAAATTCTAATAATTAATAATACAAAAACCAAACTAGAAATTAAAAGAGACAAAGGAAATCTTTCAAAGGTTTCCTTAAAAACTTTTTTTAAATTTTCTAAATTTATTTTATTTAATATTTTTAACATAAATTAATTATAACAAAAAAACAAGATTTTGCTTTGCAAAATCTTGTTTTTTTTTAAATAGTAATTATTAAATTTTTTTAAATTTCAATCATACTTGGGTCTAGAATCAATAATTGAATAGTTGTATATTCTGGTGTAAGACCAATTGCTTTTACATCTAAATTATAAAACTTTTTATTTCCATAAACACCATCACCATCAAATTGAAGTTTTATTTGTACAGATTCTAATCCCGTTGGTCCTAAATTGTAATTAGGATTAATACCACCACTAGAATTTTTTAGGGACCAAGCTGTAATTAATTCTGGATTATCTACTGCTTTAATAAATAATTTATCAGCAGACATCATTCTTATAACTTCATCTGTACAATTTTTCCAATTTCTGTTATTTACAGAACATTGTAAATCACTTTCTGATACGGGTGTACATGCAACATCTGTATCACTACCAATTGCTGTTCTGGTATCACCACAATTTGATGTTTGAATAAAAAGATCTCCCAAACAATAAGTACTTTCTGGAGGTGCCCAAGAAGTAACTTCACATTCTTCAACACACCCAAGCATTGTACCGACTTTCATCTCTCCTATTAAAGGACAATCTGTTTGTTGATAAAACCAATCTCCTTCACAAACTTCACTTGCTAAAGGATAAAATATGGTAGGTATACAAGCTGTCGGATCAATACAACCAGACGCTGGATCATCTCCCTCTTTACACCAATTTATTTCTTCATCACTTACATTAACATAAAATGTCATATCTTCCTCCATAGAACCAAAAAATGAAGTATCAAATAAAGAAATATCAAATTTTGAAGATACAAAACCCCTTAACTTTACACTATGATTACCCAAAGCCATCTTTCCTAAAGATATTTTATATACACTATCTGTATCGCTATACTCAACAATTTCATAGAAAGGTCCATCATCTACAGATACTTTTATGCTGGTATCTTCTTCTTTTTCCAAAGAATTTATATCAAATACGCCCAAAGAAAAGAATACTTCGTCATCAACTTGATATGAATTTTGAGAAAAATCAACTGTATATACATTATTTTGACTATTGTAAGTAAAAGCAAATATTTTATTTATGGTTATATAACTAAATAAAAGAAAAAGAGAAATTATAAAGATTGAAATAGTTAAAATACTTCTTTTTCTAAAAAGAATTAATAAACTTAAAAGAAAAATAATTCCTAAAATACCATAAATATAATTATTAAATTGTTCCAAATTTAAAAGACATTCTCTTATATTAAAAAGATTTAATCCTTCAACATCCAATCCAGGAGAATTAAATACTGAAATTTCCTTTCCATTTTTATCTTTTGTTAATACATATATTTGAGCATTCAGACAATCTCTTTTTACAAAAACACTAACTTCTTTTTTTGGATTTTTTACTTCAGAAACTCCACAATTTTTATTTTCTCCATCTTTAATTCCAAATATTAAATTTAAATTTTTATTACCAGATGATAGAAAAAATGTTATTTTAGCAGTATCAAACTCATTATAATCTATTTTATCTAAATTAATTTTATAAATATTTACAAAATCTCCACTTACAAAAAATTTATTAAAATATACAGAATCTTTAATTTTACTCTTTATTTCATAATATCCTGATTTTAGAATCGGAATATTATAAACAACTTCATTATCTGCAACTAATTGAGGTATAACAGAAACTTCTTTAATTAATTTTCCAAAAATATTCTTTTCATAAATTTGCATTTGAGACATCAAATCTTCTGCTGTAACATTTTTTAAAATTTTATTACAAGATAATACTTTTTTGTCATCTATTTCTTTCACTAAACAATTAGATACTGGCAAAAGACTCTCATCCACTTTCTCATTTTTTTCATTTTCTTCACTCCCATTTAATTTTAAATCATCTAAAATATAAGTAGCTAGCGGTAAGCCAACATCATTTGATATAAACAATATAACTTTTGAAACGTTATTAAATTTGTTTTCATAAATAAAATTTCTAGATAAAATTTTATTAGGTGGAACATTAAGCAAGTCATTATCGACTATATATTTATCTAAAATAATATTTTTTTGATTTTTAACATACAAACCATATTTTAAATTATCTTCAGAAATATTACCCCCATTTTTAATTTTAAAAGAAAAATTCAAAACCCCCTCGTTTTGTTCTTCTAATCGAAAATCAAAAACTGATAAATCCGTAAGTTTTTCCACTTCTGCAAATGAAAAAGTTGACAATGTAATAAAAACTAATAATAAAACCAAGCCTCTGCAAAATATTTTATATATCATATTCTTTTATATTACCATTCTCACATAAGATTACAACTTTTTTAATAAATCTTACACTAAACCAAAAATTTTTAATGAAAATAAAATATAAAACAAAATATACATTAAACCTTCCCAAATATATATTCTTTTTGACATAGCAGAAACATAAAAAATTACCGTAGTTAATGCCAAAAAAGGAAGTGCTATTTTAAGAGTTTGTCCATCTAAAGATAATTCGTTACCAGCAAAAATTGGACCAACGACCCCCGTAATTCCCACTATCATAAGCATATTAAAAACATTAGAACCAAAAACATTACCAAATGCAAGATCCATTTTTCCTCTTAAAACTGCTTTTACTGAAACTACAATTTCAGGTAAGGATGTCCCAAGAGCAACAGCAGAAAGTCCTATTATTCCGGGAGCAATATCAAATTTTTCAGATAAAGCAATAACTACCCCTATTAAATAATAAGCCCCCACTGCCAATCCAATTCCTCCACCTAAAATATAATATGGTTCTGTGGTTATTTTTGAAATTTTTTTTTCTTTATTATAATCCTCTAAAATATTTTGTTTTACTTTCATCTCTTTTTCTTCATATTTATCATGATTTAAAAGATAAGATAAATAAATAATAAAAGCTATGGCGATAATAAAACTTTCCATTATGTTAATTATTCCATCATAAGCTACAAAAATAAATAAAGATGTAGAAAGAACCAAAAGAGGAATTTCTAACCGTACAAGCTCCTTTGTAGAAATAATAACTCCCCCAACAGTAGCTGAAAGTCCTGCAACTAATAAAATATTAGCAATATTTGAACCAATGGCGTTTGAAGCTACAATCGTAACTGAATTTATATTAAATACAGCAAACAAAGACGATGCAAGCTCTGGAAGAGAGGTACCTATTCCAACAATCAAAGCTCCTATAACAAAATAAGGTAATTTAAAATAATTTCCTACTCTTTCCGCCCCTTCAAGTAAATAATCTCCACCTTTTATTAAAATAAAAAGTGCTATTACAAAAATTAATAATAATACTAACGTTGACATATTAGATGTAATTGTCAAATGTTCTAAAATATTCATAAGTTTAAAAATTATATCATTTTTTATAATAAAAAATAGAAAATTGCGGAGCAATTTTCTATTTTGACTTTGGTGTGAGGGGTGGTGGGTGTTTTTTAAAAAGTCTGGCGGATATAAATGGTGACGGATGTTTTTTAAGAGGTCCGACTTAAAAATTTGAGTTAATTAAAAATACTTCGTATTTTTAATTAACAATCAAATTTTCTGAAATCGGACCTTGACGCGATGAACGTTTTTTAAACTCTCAGCCAACTCTCAACAAACTCTCATCAAACTCTCAATAAATTATTCAATACTTTTATAAAAATACTAAATATCAAAACAAACTCCATCCGCCCAAAGCCCTAATTTATTTTTTTGAGCATATTTTTGAGCTTCTATAAATTGTTTTTGATATTTATATATTAATCCTTTAAATGTATTCTCGTATCCATACCCATTTCGTATCATAATTTCCGCAAAATTTTCACCACTTTCTAAAAACACATATGCAAGCAACCTATCATATTTATCTCTTTTTGATTGACTTTCATCATATTCCACAAAAACTCTTTGTCCTTGCTTTAAAATTCTTTTTGCTTCCTCACCCGCCTCTTTTCCAAAACATTCCACCACTTTATCATTCACATTTTTAACTTCTGGAGTATTTAAACCTATCAATCTCACGCTTTCTTTTTTATTATCTATATTTAAAATAACAGTATCCCCATCTACCACTCTATGCACATAAACTTCTATTTTCTCCGATTGTTTCACTTCTGATTTTAAAATAATATCTATATTTTTTTTCAAAAATTCCTCATCATTCACACACAATAAAAAAGAAAACACAAAAAATATAAAAATAATAAATAAATTTAAATATCTTTTACACAAGTTTTTCATTTAAATATATTAACATACTTTTTATTATGCTATAATCTCAAACACTATGACGAAAAATATTAAAATAAAAACAGGAAAAAAAAAAA
>JAGLGQ010000036.1 GCA_023143935.1 Minisyncoccota bacterium | reverse complement strand
GCTTCTATATTTAAAACTAATGCTTTTCTAACATTTTCTTTATTATCTTCTAATTGATCAGCTAATTTTTCATCATCATTTGTTTTTATCAAAACAATTTCTAAAATCATCACATCATTTAAACCAAAAATTTCTACTACACCATCTCCGACAGAAACAACGGAACCCCTCTCTTCGGGTGTTGCCCCCTTTGGTGAAAAATTCTCAATTTCTTTTTTTATCTTTTCTAAAATTAAATTACTCATATTTTTTTTTATTAATTAACAACAAAATTAAAAGAATTATATCACAAATGCCATTTTTTCTAAAATAAAAAAAGTATCTACATCGTAGATACTTTTTTTTATTTTATTTTACATTAAGCAATACCTTCTTCTATTTCTTCCTCACCAGCTTCTTCTGCCATCATTTTTTCTTCTTCTTCCTTTTTAATTTCATCCTGTAAATCTTTAATCATCTGATATTTTTTAGACCCCACATAATTTGTTCCTGCGTTAATTAAATCTCCCACAATAACTCTTTCCTTTAATCCTTTTAGTGGGTCAACTGCTCCTTTTAGAGATGCGTTAATAAGCATTCTAACAGAATGTTGAAAAGATACCGCTGACAACCAAGACTTCCTAGATAAAGATACATCTGAAATACCTCTAATTAAAAGTTTTGCGCTAGCTGGAGTTTTTCCTGATTTTATTAAATCATTATTTACTTGTTCTAATTCTGAATTTTCTATAATATCATCTATAATAAATTCTGAATCTCCCTCGTCTTCAATGATACTTCTAGAAAACATCTGTCTGATAATAACTTCTATGTGTTTTCGAGCCACTGACGAACCTTGCAGTTCATAAATTTTTACGGTTTCTGAAATAATATATTCCTGAGTTTTTTCTTTTCCAGAATACTTAAGCATTTCCTCAAGATTAGCGGAACCATCTGTCATTAATTCTCCTGTAGAAACTTTTTGTCCTTCCTTTACCGTTAACATTCTTTGTAAAGGAATTGTATAAGATTGTTCTTTTTTAGTTCCCTCGTCTGTCAAAATAGTTACCATGGTCTTTCTATCTTCTTTTTCTATCTTCAAAATCTCTCCTGATTTCTTAACAGTAACCGCTGGAATTTTTGGTTTTCTTCTTTCAAAAATTTCTTCAATACGCGGTAGACCCATAGTAATATCTCCCTCACGAGATGCGGCTCCAGCAGAATGGAAAGTACGCATAGTAAGCTGTGTTCCCGGTTCCCCAATAGCTTGAGCAGCGATAGTTCCAATGGTTTCTCCTAAATCAACTACTTGATCCCCACCCATATCCATTCCATAACATTTTTGACAAACACCTCCACTTAATTCACATGTCATTGGCGACCTAACTTTAATTTCTTCAACTCCTTCTTCATCTAAAGATTGTGCATCTAAAATTGAGATGAAATGACCTTTTCTAAATAAAACATCACCTTTTGAATTTTTAATCGTTTCCGCTACATATCTTCCTCTGGCTGTTTTTGAAAGAGGCAAAGTAAATCCATCTCCATTTGAAGTAATTGTAATTGATTTTTGAGTACCACAATCATCTTTTGTTATTATCACATCTTGAGCTACATCAAAAAGCTTTCGTGTTAAATAACCCGCTTTTGCTGTATTCAAAGCCGTATCTGCTAAACCTTTACGAGACCCATGAGTTGTAATAAAATATTCAATTGGATCTAATCCCTCTTTAATAGATGATTTTACGGGATGTTCAATGGCTTCGTTCATAACATTTGAAACAATCCCTTTCATTCCGACCATTGTTGAAAGATTACCTTTATTTCCACGAGACCCAGAAAATGTCATATCGTATACAGAAGAATCCTGATCCATAACTCCTTCAATCATACCCTCAATTTTTTCTTTTGCCCGAAACCATAATTCTACATTTTTTCTTTTTCTTTCTTCTTCTGTAATTAATCCTTTATTATATGCTCTCCATGCATTTCTAACTTCTTCTACTGTATCTGAAATAATTTCTGGTTTTTTAGGAGGAACAGTTAAATCATCATTAGACCATGTTGTTCCTGATTTTGTAGCATACTTAAATCCAAAATCTTTTATATCATCTAAAATAGAAGCAATACTTTCAATACCATAACGAGCAATTAAATCTGCTTCTAAATTATTTACATTTTTCTTATCCATTATTTTATTTTGAAAAGGATAATCTGACGGTAATGCGGAATTAAAAAGTAATCTTCCAGCTGTTGTTTCAAAAACAGTATCTGTATATTCTTGATATTTTAAATGCTTTGTTCCCTGTACTTTTATTTTTGCCCTAAAATCAACAACTCCAAATTCATATGCTGAAATGGCGTCATTCGGTGAACTAAAAGCTTTTCCTTCTCCCTTTGCTTCTTCTATAAGTTTAGTTGCCCAATATGTACCCAAAATAATATCTAATTTAGAATTAATAACTAAATCATTATTACCCGGTTTAAGAACATTTTTTCTGGCAGACATAACTTCTTCCGCTTCTTTTTGTGCTTCAACAGAAATTGGTAAATGAACAGCCATTTGATCACCATCAAAATCCGCGTTAAATCCTGAACAAACTAAAGGATGTAATCTTATGGCTAACCCTTCATTTAAAATTGGTTTAAATGCTAAAATCCCTAATTTGTGCAAAGTCGGCGCACGATTAAGAAGAACATATTTATTTTTAATTACTTCTTCTAAATATTGCCATACTATATCTTCACTTTCATCAATAAATCTATTGGCAATTTTTATATTATGTGCGTAATCATTTAAAATTAATTTAGAAATAATAAATGGTCTAAAAAGCTCTAGTGCCATCTTTTTTGGAATTCCAACTTCATCAATTTTTAATTCTGGACCCACAACAATTACAGAACGCCCCGAATAATCAACTCTTTTTCCCAAAAGATTTTGCCTAAAAATACCTTGTTTACCCTTAATATTATCCGTTAAAGATTTTAATGGTCTTCTTTGTGCTGCGGACATTGCAGCCGATGCAGTTGAACGCCTCATTGAATTATCAATAAGAGAATCTACCGCTTCTTGCAAAATTCTTTTTTCATTTCTTAAAATAACATCAGGAGCTCCGATATTAATTAATTTTTTAAGACGATTATTTCTATTTATAACTCTTCTATATAAATCGTTCACATCTGAAGATGCATGTCTTCCACCACCCAATGCAACAATTGGTCTTAACGCTGGAGGAGTAACTGGAATTCTTGAAAAAAACATCCATTCTGGTCTAACACCTGATTTAACCATTGACCTAACTAAAGTAATTCTCTTTCTTAATTTTACTTTTTCTAGAGCAGGAGCTGTTTCAAGACTTTTCTCTAAACTTTTTTCCAATTTTTTCATATCTACATCTTTCATTAGATTATAGATTGCTTCTGAACCAATTTGTGAAGTGTAAAGACCTTCAAATTTTTTACTATATTTTTGATGAGTTAATTCATCAAATACTTCCCCTCTTACAATAGAATTAATTTCAGTTTTAACTTGTTTAAAAACTGTTTTTAATTTATCTATATCCTCCTCATCTTTTAAACCAACAACTTTTTGTTTATATTCTTCATCTATTTTTGTCATTATTTCCTTTCTTTTGTCTTCGTCGACAGAAACGATAAGATAACCAGCAAAATAAATAACCTTTTCCAAATTCATCATTGGTATATTTAAAATCAAAGACATTCTGGAAGGAACAGACCTTAAATACCAAATATGAGCAACTGGAGATGCAAGTTCAATATGTCCCATTCTTCTTCTTCTGGCAATTGATTTTGTAATTTCAACCCCACATCTTTCACAAATAATTCCTTTATATCTTATACCCTTATATTTACCACAATAACATTCATAATCTTTTTCAGGACCAAATATCTTTTCATCAAATAAACCACCTCTTTCTGATTTTTGAGTTCTATAATTAATTGTTTCCGCTTTTTCCACTGGACCAGAAGACCAACTAAGGATTTTTTCTGGGCTGGCTAATTCTAATTTTAACCAATCAAATTTTTCTAATTGTATTTCTTTCATATAATTTTAATTAATTATTTTATTCTTGATTTTTTCCTAAAGAAATATCAAGTGATAATCCCCTTAAGGTACTTAACATCACAGAAAATGATTCTGGAGTATTTGGTAATATAAAACTCTTACCCTTTATAATAGAATCGTACATTGCAGACCTTCCTAAAATATCATCTGACTTTGTAGTCAAAACTTCTCTTAAAGTATAGGCTGCTCCATGACCTAATAAAGCCCAAACTTCCATTTCCCCAAATCTCTGACCTCCCTCTTGTGCTTTACCACCTAACGGTTGTTGATTAATCAACGAATAAGGTCCTACTGACCTAGCATACATTTTATCTTCAACCATGTGATGAAGTTTCAAAACATACATATATCCAATTGTAATATCTCTTTCAAAAAATTCTCCCGTCTTTCCATCAGCTAATTTAACCTTTCCACTTTCTGGATATCCCGCTTCTTTCAATTCCTTTTTAATTTCTTCACCATCAGCTCCAGCAAATGGAGGAATAATAGCTTGATATTTTAAAGAATTAGCAGCTAATCCCATATGCACTTCTAAAATTTGACCTAAATTCATACGAGATGGTACTCCCAATGGTGATAAAATAATGTCAATAGATTCACCATCTTCCGTATATGGCATATCTTCTTCTGGAAGAATCATAGACACTACACCTTTATTTCCATGTCGTCCAGAAAGTTTATCTCCAACTTTTATATTTCTAAGTTCTGCAACTTGAATATAAATTCTTTTAATAACTCCCGTTTCGTTTATTTCTCCTTTTGACCTGTCAAAAATTTTAATTCCAACAACTCTACCTTTTTCTCCAGCCTTTAATCTTAAGGAAGTATCTTTAACATCTTTTGCTTTTTCCCCAAAAATAGATCTCAAAAGTCTTTCCTCTGGTGTAAGTTGGGTTTCTCCTTTCGGCGAAACTTTACCGATTAAAATATCTCCTTTATCAACCTCAGCTCCAATTCTAATAATTCCCTCTTCATCAAGATTTTTTAATTTTTCTTCTGAAACATTTGGAATATCATGAGTTGTTTGTTCTGGTCCAAGTTTTGTTTCTCGTACATCAATATTGTATTCTTTAATATGAATGTTAGTAAACTTATGACTCTTTGCAACTCTCTCCGAAACAATAATAGCATCTTCGTAATTCGCACCATAAAATGACATAAAAGCCACAAGCATATTTTGCCCAACGGCAATTTGTCCATTATCTGAAGAAGTAGCGTCAGCCAATAAATCTCCTTCTTTTAATTTTTGCCCAACTTTTACTACTGGTCTTTGGTGAAAAACGGAAAATGTATTTATCTTTTCAAAATTTACTAAATTATAAATTCTTTTTTTTGCTCCTTCTTTTACTTCAATTTTTTTACCATCTACATATACAACTTCTCCAGCTTTTTTTGCATATAAAAGTCTTCCTGTATATTTTGCTGCATCCGCCTCAATTCCTGTTGCAACTAAAGGAGCGTCTGGTTTTATACAAGGAGTTGCTTGTTTCTGCATATTTGAACCCATCAACGCCCTATTTGCTTCATTATGATTTACAAAAGGTATCATGGATGTCGCCACAGAAAAAGGTTGATATGATGAAACATCAATATATTCAACATCTTCGGCAGATACAACAACAGGCTCTCCATTTTTTCTAACTTCTGTTTTTTCTCCCATAATCATACCCTCATTATTAATTTTTGCCCCAGAATGAGCAATAACCGCTTCTTCTTCTTGGTATGCATCTAAATATTTTATCTTTTTTGTAATTTTTTTATCTTTTACAATTGCATATGGAGTTTCAATTACTCCGTATTTATTAACTCTTGAATAAGTCGCTAAACGCAAAATAAGTCCAATGTTCGGACCTTCTGGAGTATGTATTGGACATAATCTACCATAATGAGAAGGATGTACATCACGAACTTCAAATCCAGCCCGTTCTCTAACTAATCCCCCCGGACCTAATGCAGAAACTGTTCTACCATCTTCCAATTCCATTAAAATATTATCTTCATCAATAAAATTAGATAATGGATTTGTATTAAAGAATTCCGCCACTTTTGCTTGTATTGGTCTTGTGTTAATAAAAAATCCCGGTTCTGAAGTTGCACCATCTGCAATAGACATTCTATCCTGAATATTTCTTCTCATTTGAATCATCCCTAAACGAATTCGTGCTTCTACTTGTTCATCAAAAAATCTTAATCTTCTTGATCCTAAATGGTCAATATCATCCGCTTTTAAAGTTCCTTTATTATTAGCTGCAACTATATATTCAATAATAGTAACTAAATCATCTATACCAATAACCTTATCTTTACCTGAATAATTTGTTATTTTCTTTTTTTTAAATCTATCATTAAATCTAATTCTACCTATTTCTGATAAATCATATCTTTCTTCCCTAAATAAAGAATCTACATATTCTTTAGCGTAATCAAACGCAACCATTTCCCCATCTCTTAATCTTCTATAAAGTTCTCCATATGATTCTTCCAAAGAAAGAGCAGGGTCTTTTTTGAAAGTATTTTTTACATATTCTACCGCATCATCTGAAAAAAGTTTTAATATTTTTTTATCATCCAATCCAGAAATTATTCTCAAAAAAGAAGTTATGGCGATTTTTCTTTTTCTATCTATTTTTGCAAAAATTAAATTTCCCGGTTCTGATTCTATCTCTATCCAAGAACCACGCGCTGGAATAATCTTTGCCCCCTGTAATCTTTCTTTTTTTATATCATTAACGGTAAAAAATATACCAAAAGAACGAACAAGTTGAGGATATACCATTCTCTCTACACCATTTACAATAAATGTACCATGGCTTGTCATAACAGGCATGTTAAAAAGAAAAACTTCTTGGTCTTTTTTGGAACCAGTATTTTTATTTACTAATTCATAAGTTGCTTTTATGTTATTTTGCAATGTAGTTTTTTGCCGTCTAGCAGAAAACTCATCAAGTTCCGTATCTTCTATTTTTAAACCTTTATAATTTAAACTAAATTTCTTTTCTGCGTAATCAGAAATTACATTAAACTCTGTTAATACTTTTACAAGTGTTTGGTCTAAAAATCTGTTATAAGAATCTATCTGATGCTGAATTAAATTCGGCAAGGGTACAATAGAATCCCTATATTTTTTAAAATGTTTTTTCTTATATTCTCCTACGGATGTCATAATTTTAATTAATTATAACGAAGAAAACAAAGTGTTTTTTGGCACCTTGTTTTTATCTTTCGTTAATATGTGATTTATAAAGTAAATGAATTGGCAACCTTAACTCAATCTTGTCTGAAATTGGGGAGAATTATAACATTTAAATAAAAAATAGCAATAAACAAAATTAGGTGGTTTAAACCCACAAAATAATATGTCACATAACAAAAAATTATTATACTGAAAAAAAAACGCAAAAAATTGCTATCGCAATTTTTTGCGTCGTTTTTACTTTTCTACTTTCTTATTTTTTTAATATAGTCATATGTAATTTTAAGCTAGTTATGCAACATTTTAGTATAGTAGTACTACTTTTTAAGCTAAATCGTGTTTTTTAATATTATTTTGGTTTTAAAAAATACACTGCTAAAACGGTAGTAATTGGTACTGCTAAAACTAAACCAATACTTCCTGCAACTATTCTGACAATTTCTGTAGCAAAAATTTCTCTACTTAATACTAAATCTAAAGACTCATTATTTTGAGAATATAAAAGTAAAATAGGTAAAGATACTGCTGTATATGCTAAAACAAGAGTATTAACTAAAGCACTCACATGTTCTCGTCCAACCCTCATTCCTTTTATATAAGTTTTTTTTAAAGAAAGAGTTTTGTCAAATTTATAAAATTCTTTAATTACTGCCACTTGCGTAATAGCAACATCATCTAAAGCTCCCAGCATTCCAATAATAATTGCTCCCAATAAAAGACCGACAAAATCCAAATCTCCATTAAAAAATATATTTAAATACACTGTTTCTTCCGTTCCTAAACCAGTAAGTTTAGTTAAACTAATTAAAACACTCGCTAAAATACCCGTAAATATAACTGCTATTATGGTTCCAGAAAATGCTATCAAAGACCCCCTATTAAATCCATGAGAAATAAATAAAGCAAAAAATAAAATCATTCCTGCTACTAAAACACTGACAAAAATGGGATTATATCCGGCCATCATGGCAGGAATTAAAATATAAATAATTGATAAAATACTTCCCCCCAAAGCAAGTAACGACCTTAATCCTTTCATTCTGCTAAAAAATAAAATTACAAATATAAAAAAAGCTATTGTAAACCACAAGCCAAAAGACCTATCTATTTCATAAAGTGAATATTCTGATTCATTTTCACCATATTGTATATATTTTAAAAAAATTTTGTTTCCGATACTTAATTCCGAAAATTCATTTCTTAATTCTATTTCTTCCCCTTTATTTTGTCCTTCTAAAATCTTTACCTTTATGTCTTGAATAGAAATTGCTGTTTCAACTCCAAAATCTAAATGTTCTTCATAACTCTGTCCTACTTCTACAACTTCTGCTTTAAAAATCTGCTCCAAATCATCTTGAGCAAAAGAAAAAATGGGAGATAGAAAAAAAAGAAATAATAAAAATATTTT
>JAGLGQ010000035.1 GCA_023143935.1 Minisyncoccota bacterium | reverse complement strand
ACAAAAAATTTCATACAAATAATTATATCTAAAAAATGAAATAAACAAAGCTATGATATCCTAAATTCAAAAATTAGTTGCGACACTTTTATTTAAAAATTTAATTTTATACTCCAATTTTCCAAACTCCTTTTTCTCGAAAAGCTGGAATAGTTTGTCTTTTTGCTTTATTAAAAACTGTTTCTTTTGATTCTTTTTTCTTTTTAGAATATTCTGATAAAGATACTATTTTTTGAGCTTTTAAATAAGCAATTCTCTTGTTAAAAGCTTCTGAGAGTTGTAAAAATATTATTTTAGAAAAATCATTTAGTGCCTCTTGTTTTTTGTCTTGGTCATATAATCTAAAAGATGCATAATAATATTGCTTTTCTGAATCTTTAATAATTATAGGGGGAAAACCATTCTGCAATAACATTAAATTTATTAAAATTCTTCCGATTCTTCCATTCCCATCAATAAAGGGATGGATTTTTTCAAATAATAAATGAAATTCTGAAACTTTATTTAAAACATGTTCGTCACTATCTTGATATTTTTCCAAAAGTTCATCTAATAAAAATTGAATTTTTTCTGGAGCTGGAGCAATATATCTACCGACTCTTACATACTCCCCCGCCTGTCTAAATCTTCCAGCAATTTTATCATTGATATTTGAAATAAGCATTTTGTGTAAAAGTAAAATTGTTTCAATATCTATTTCTAATCTTTTT
The DNA here is from genome assembly GCA_023143935.1 of Minisyncoccota bacterium. Taxonomy (GTDB): domain Bacteria; phylum Patescibacteriota; class Minisyncoccia; order Phycocordibacterales. The sequence goes on along the minus strand of JAGLGQ010000035.1, from coordinate 12,508 downwards.
TTATTATTATAAATATACTCTGTAACAACACCCAAATTACGAGCTTCAAAAACCTCTCTCAATGAAACATTTCTAGATATTTCTAAATCCAATAAAATTTTTTCAGTTTCGTCAATAGTTAAAGTAGAATTTTCAATAGCATTTGAATTATAAACCGCTTCGGGAATTTCCACTTCATTTAATATTTTTAAAAGTGACTCTTTCCCTTTTTTTAATTTATTAAATTCATCCTTAAGTTTTTTGATTTTATCTGTATATTTTTTTGATAACATATTATGTATTATACATATATTAACGGTTTTTGCAAGAAAAATCGTTAATATACACACAATAAACGCGTTATTAACGATTTTGTCAATGAAATCGTGAACAACTACCCTTTTTTGGCACTTTTTCACGATTTGCTACTAAAAAACCGTTAATAACTTTAAAAAAAATGGTTTATTAATGGTTTTTGGGGCAAGTTTTTAAGAAGATCGGACCTGCTTAAAACCTACGGCAAACTCTCAGCAAACTCTCGGCAACCTTACAATAAAATCAAAAAAAAGACCACCTCCGAAAAGATGGCCCCATCTATAGAATAAATTCTATAGGTTTACATTCAATATTATATACTTTATCTAACTTCATGCAAGAGTTCTAAAATTATTTTATATATAAAAAACTTTACTAACGATTTTTTAAGCAGGCCGGACCTGCTTGAAAATTAAAAAACTTCATTTAAAATTTCTTTCCCCCTACTTCCTGGTGATACTAAATTACCAGATTTTAATATATGAAATCTTTCTAAATAAGGAATATATACATGTCCTGACTCTATACCATTGGGATATTTTATTGTTTGAGAATAAAAAGCACTAAACCCTTTATCTTCAAGCTTTTTTAGCATTTTTTTCAAAATCAATTCTGTTACATTTAAAACATCTGATTTATCATCTTTAAATTCAATTTTCTTAAAATTTTCATTAAAATTCACATTAAATTGAATTATATCTTTCCATTTTTTATATTCTTCCACTTTTTCAATAATTTTTTTATCATAATTTTGTTCTTCTGCATCATACATATTTACACATTGTGCCATTTCTGTAATACTACGATAAAGAGCATGATATTTATTTAAAGAAGTACCAACTCCATATTGATGAGTTTGATTTATTTTTTTTTCTAAAAATGTCACATAAGTTGGAAAATTTAAATCAGTAGTTATATCTAAAATTTTAATTTTAGATATAAATTTTTTTTCCATTAAATTTAATTTATCTTTTAAATTTCTGGGGATACTGCCCTCTTCCAAAACCTTAACACTATTTTTTTCTTTATTAAAAAAATGTTTAATTATAAAAATTGATAAAGCGTCTCGTTCTACTACTTCATTAATAGCATGTATTAAAACTTCATTTCTACTACAACCTATAGCTGAACCACTGTTGGTACCATATGGATTTAATTGTTTTTCGTTTAATTTACTAAAAAAATTAATATTATACACATTGGGATTAGAAATTATTGCTGGAACCCACAAAGTTTTTTTGGGATCCCTAATATTTTTATATTCTCTAGACAAAATTTTTTTAAAATTATATTCTTTTGCAATAAAAGAGGTGGGATCCTTTGAAAATACTTTATCAATATCTTTTAAAACTAGATTAGAAAAATTACATGTATAATAATGTTCCAATGCTTCTGCAACGCAAGAAACAGAAGAAAATTCTCCTTTTCCACAACCCCCTGATATCATATTACCTTTTTTATCAAAAATTTCACAAAAAGAAGTTTCTGTAGAAGAATCCGTTTCGGTTACTTTTTTTTTAAAATTTTTTAATTTTAAACACGCTTCTATTTTTTTTCTTGAATCCGATATTTTAAAATCTCTTTCAAAAGGTTTTGATGAAATATTTTCTATCATAAAATAAATTATTATAAACAACTAAAAAACAGGCTACGCACCTATTTTTTAATTATTAAAAATTATTTTTTTAATACTAATAACATCGCAGTTAAAGATGCTATTTTTAAATCAGTTGAACCACCAAAACTCTCCTTTTTTGATCCATTAACGTTTCCGAAAACTTCTTTTAAAGTCATTTCTGTTCTTTTTCCTCCCATAATATTTTATTTAATTAATAATATTTTATTTATTATACATTACTTATTGAAAATATCAACCCCACACTAAAAATTATAAATCATTCTGACATAAATTTAAATTATTTATTTTTTTAGACAAATTCATTTTATCAAAAATAAAACTTGCATATTTATTTACAGAATCAATTTCATAACTAATTATAGAAATATTATTATCAATTTTTACAATATCAATAAATTCTTTTAAACACAGGTTTAGAACTTCTATATTATCAGTATTTTCCAAATAAAAATCCCCCAACCAAATTTCATTATTATCTTCATGCCTAGATATAAAAAACCCAACAATCTTATTGTTTTTATAAATTAAAAAACTCCCCTTTTTATATAAATTATCATTAAAAAAATCTATATTAAATTTATTTTCTAAAATAAAAGGCGGATTATATAAATGTGTATTATAATATCCATTTTTTAAAAGTTTAAAAAAATCTATTTTAGAAATTTTTACTTTATCCAAAGATATTACTTTATAATTATTTTTATTAATTTTATTTTCTATAACTTTTATTTCTTTTGTTTTTATTTTTCCAGTTTTACAAATATTTACAACATTAAAACCTTTTTTTTTTAAAAAGTTTTTTTTCTTAACTTCAGAATCTAAAAAAGCAGTTTGGATTTTTTTATTATTTAAATATTTAAACATTTCTTCAAAAATAAAATTATAATTTAATTTAGTTTGATATTTTTCTTCTAAAATAATTGTAAAATACTGAACCTCAGGATGATTCTTATTATTCCAAATTGAATAATATCCAATAATATTAGAATCTAAAAAAATAACTTTTGAAAATTTCCCATTTTTCTTATCTTGAAAAAAATTTCCATAAACACCCAAATCACCAAACATTTTTTGATAATCATTTTTTATTTTTTTTATTTTTTCAACACAAAAATCAATATTTTTAAATAAAATTTTCATAATAAATTTATTTTAACATATCTTTGGGGTTTGTTTTAAAAAACCACGCTACAAAAAAATACTTGTTATGCAGCGTGTTACGTAACAGGGGGGTTTGTTGTTGGGGGGGGGTATTGGAAAACTTTGGGGGATTGGTTGGTGGGGTGGGGTTTGAACTGATATTTAAATAAATTTAATTTACTTGTTCAAACTACTTCATGTGAAATAATTTTCTAATTTTTTAGCTAGCATTGTAGGACGAAGTTCAAACAGAAACTAATTACATTCAAACAAATACTTCTTAATTTTTGATGAAGCTAAAGCCACTAATCCATGCGTATTTGCTATAATATCTCTAGCATGTCTCACTTGAAATTTTGGTAAAACAGCTAATATTCTTTTTTCGGGATGTCTTTCTCTTACATCAACAATAGCTGGAACAATATCAGAATCACCACTCAATAAATACGCAACATCAAATTTATCATCTTCTGCATCTTTTAAAATTTGAAGAGATAATTTAACATCAGTTTCTTTTTCTTCGTGTGTAACCCATACAGATTTACAATTATTACATTTCATATCTTTTCTTTTAAAATGTGACATAACTACTTTTACACCAGTTTCTTCTAGAATTTTTACATATTCTCTGTGTTTTATCATATTTTCAGGTTTCCATGTGGCGTATGCAGAAAAGTAGTAGACTTCAACAAGCTTATGTCCTTCATTTACTAAAGATTTTGCTAAAGACAGTAAGTTAATTTTTGCAGATGGATTATTTTCAAGTGCATGGAATAAATTATATCCATCAATGTAACAAATAACTTTTTTCATAAGAAACATGATAACAATAAAACTAAAAAAAGACCACCTCCGAAAAGATGGCCCCATCTATAGAATAAATTCTATAGGTTTACATTCAATATTATATACTTTATCTAACTTTATGCAAGAGTTATAGAATTATTTTATATATAAAAAACTTTACTAACGGTTTTTTAAGCAGGTTTAAGCAGGCCGGACCTGCTTAAAACCTATAGCGAACTCTCATCGAACTCTCAACGAACTTACAATAAATTTTTATCTTTCTTTTTCTTTTATATACCTTTCTATCTCTTCTTTAGTACCCACCCAAACTCTACCCTTTTTGTGTCCGCCTATTTTTTCTTTCGGAATTAAAAGATTTAAGTATTTTATTTTCATGTTAATATGGTTTAACTCATTTTTTACTCTATACCATATTAAGAAATATTTATAATAAAAAACGAATGCTGAAACTTGGTGTAAATTGTTTGTTGTGTGGGGTGTTGTGTAATAAGGAAGTTTGTTGGTGGGGTGGGGTTTGAACTGATATTTAATTAATTTAATTTACTTATTCAAACTACTTCATGTAAAGTAGTTTTCTAATTTTCTAGCTAGCAGTATGGAACGAGGTTCGAACAGAAATATGTAAATAGAAAAAACTATTTTGTTATCCAATAAACTATGATGGATCTTGAGTATAAAAATGTTGCAGAATGTTTTTAATGTCATTTAAAGTTTTTTCTTCCTTTATTGCTATATCTATGTACACATCCTTTACTCTTTGTTCATCAGTTTCTAATACTTCTTTACAATAGTATTTAAACACAAATTTACCATGAAAAGTATTTTTCCATTCACCATTTTCTAAGTCAGACAATAACTGTTGTGAAAGTGATGGTAATGATGATTTTACATCATCTAATCCCTGATTAAATTGTATGGTTTTTTTATTAACAGCTTCAACAAACTCTTTTGTAATATCTTTAACTTCTTTTTTTATAGCATCAGGAACAGTCGGTATCTCAATAGAACTATTCATGGCCAGTCGTTCTTTAAAACTTTTAATCACATTAATGCCAAGAGATGTTTTAGCAATTTCTTTCAATTTTTTTTCACAATTTGCTTGATCACGATATTCATCATCAGCACGAAAGTATTTTGCAACCTTTGCTAAAATTTCTGCATCAAGAAAATAATTTTCAATATGTCTCTTTTTTAAACATCTAAATCTGCTATTTTCTTCTAACTCTCTTACATCTCCTTCAGTTAAACCATCTCTATCTCTTATCATGCAAAAGTCTATACCAAATATGGAATTATTTAACTGTTCGCTTACAATCTTTAACGTATTTATATTTTTCACACTACCCAAAGGAACTAAAGTAAAATCTAAACCAAGGCTTTGTGCAATTTTTTGATAAATAAGTTTATCTGTACTTCCAGCTTTTCCTTCAACAAAAAGGAATTTTTTCCCTACAGCAAAAACCCCTAAATTTCCACTCATATGATTTAGAAGTTCTGAATGGTATTCCTGTAATTCACTTATTTTCCTTGCTTGATTTCCTTGTTCACGTTGTCCATCAATAAAGTAAACATTTCCAAGGGAATAATAAGTTGATATTAAGTCGGCTGAATGTGTAAGAAATATAAATTGATTTGTATTATCCCCAATGCTTCTTAACGCTTCTATGAGTTTAAAGGTAAGATTGGGATGTAAATGCAACTCCGGTTCATCTACAATAACAACGGAATGTCTAATATCTTTTCTGGCTACATCAAATAAAATTTTTATTACTTCTTGCTCTCCAGAGCTCAATGTTGTAAATGACAACTTATTTTCCCTTTCATCTTCATAAAAGAATTCTCGTGGACTTCTGGGGTCAATGTTCATTAATTTTTTATTAGGGAGAATACTACGGAATAAATCCTGATATTTTTGAAATGGATCTGGATATTTATTTAAAATCTGACTTTGAGATAATTCACGATTCTCTTTAAAATCTTTAACCGCATCAGAAAGTTTCTTATCTCTTGAAGCTATTTTTTGATGTATGTAATTCATTAAGTCCTGCCACCTGTTAGAAAATGGTGTCATAAAAAAAGACCTAAGTCCTCCGTTTTCATCTGGATCGGGCTGAAACCAGTTAACTGGATTATATTTAATATTTTGTATTGACCTATCTGAATCAATCTGAACAACTGAACCTACATATAGAGCTCCCCCTGTTCTGCTGTTTATATATCCCTGCAGTTCAGTATTGGGTTGTCCTTTTTTAATTTCTATTTCATCTTTACCTGAAAAATACTTTATCTTTTCTTCCTCCCGTGTTGATTCCAGAACCATATCAACCTGAGGAGTGTCACGAAAAGAGTCTATTATTGCACCACGCAATCTGCTTTTACCAGAACCATTTGCTCCAGCAATAACTACGAAATTACCAAGGTCACCAATTTCAAATTCTCTCATGGGTGGATAATCAGTAATTTTTAATGATTTAATTTTCATAATCTTAATTCTACACCTTTTATTTTTTAATAGAAATATTAAATAACTAAAAGTCTCATAAATCTGTTAGTAAGTCATAAAAAAACAAAAACCTAATATTTAAATTAGATTTTTATATTAATATGGTTTAACTAATTTTTTACTCTATACCATATTAAAAAATAATTATAAAAAAAATTTATTTAAAAAAAAATAAATAATTTTTAATTTTTTCAATTCTTAATTAAATGATGTAATAAAATCTTCATAACTATTATTTTTTGCAAAATTTATTTCAAAATCAAAATTATTAATTTTATCAATTCTAACAGAATCTACACCAAGAAATTGCAATTTTTCATAAGTTACAATTTCTCCGTGTTTAAGCTTAAGTCCGTCTCTTAAAATTAATTTCCCCAATTTTCTATTTGGATTTGTCATTAACGCCTTTCCGCCGTCTTGACATACACTTGCTTCAATAATTTCTCCGTCAGGAAATTTTAAATTAAATACAATATCTCTTGACGGAAAAAAATCAGGAAATAAAAAACGAACTTTTGCTGGTATATTTATATATACTTCATTTGGATTTCTCATTCTTCCGCTAGCATTCCATTGATTTAAACCACTTTTTGAAAAAACTTTTTTATTTCTCCCATAAAGTGGTAAAAATATAGTATCTATTGCACTTACATCATCTTGTATCATAAATTTACCACTTTCAATAAACTTACTTAATTCAGCAAAAGGATCTTCTAAAATTTGTATATCGAATTCAAACACAATGTCAGGAGTAATAAATCTTTTTAACAATGTACTTTTTGTTTGAGAAAATGAATAATCATTTTTACCGTCATTAAAAGTTATTATATTTTTCTTTACTTCTATATTGGAAATATTATTTATATCCACACGCTCCATAGGTTCCTCAAAAATTTTAAATTTTCCAGCTTCTCTAACAACACAATGATATATTGAAGTATTAAGAGCATATACTTTTTCTGTGAAATCAATTCTATTATTTCTTAATTCTGAAATTTTTTTTACCAACCTACGTGGCGTTAACTTATTATATAATGAATTAGCACTATTAAACTCTGCTACTTTTTGTAAAGATTTATGATTACCTGCAAGAAATGTCTTTAATCCTATGCCCACTCCATCTTTTTTTGCATCTGCTGACACATCCGCTCTTGATAAATCTTGAGCAGAAAAAGCCGTACAAAATATTCTTTCAGCTACTCTATAATTTAAATATGGCACTTCTGAATCTGAAAATAAACCAGACAAAGCACCAGTTATTTTTAAAAATTTTTCATATTTTATACGTTCATTTTCTGTTTGTTTTTTAAAAAACATAACTATTTATTTAATGCCTTATAAATATTTTTTGCGATTCTTTTAATTACTGGCACGGAAACAGAATTACCAAATTGTTTATATAAACATGAGTCAGCTATATCTGGTAACTTATAATCATTAGGAAAACCTTGAAAATTAACACACTCTCGTGGTGTTAATTTTCTTATCCCCCTATTGTCTAATATAATTGGTACATTATGTCCACCCATACCCATGTTTGCAGTAAGTGTTGGACATACATTACTTTTATTTTCTCTTACATATTTTCTACGCCACTGATATACCGTATTTTTTTTTATAACATCATTTTTTAATTTATTAAATAAAGGTTTTTTGTTATAATAATATTTTTCATTGATTTCCCCAATCTCTAAACAATCCTGTATTGTTTTTGTGAGTTTTATTTTTTTAGGAAACTCAAATTTATCAAAATTTTTTTGATTTAAAAATCCTATAATATATATACGCTCTCTATTTTGTGGAACATTCCCATATTCCATTGTATTTAATACTTTATGTATAACTTTATTTTTATAACCTATTTTTTCAAGTTCCCTATAAATAACTTTCATTGTGTGTCCATCATCATGAGATTCTAAATTTTTTACATTCTCAAGCAAAAAAGCTCTTGGCTTTTTTGTCTTAAGTATTTTTACTATGTCATAAAATAAATTACCCCTTCCATTTTTATCATTAAATCCCTGTCTATATCCTGCAATTGAAAATGGTTGGCAAGGAAAACCGCCAACAAGTACATCAAACTTTGGTATTGTATCCATTTTATTATCTACTATATCTGTAATATCTCCGAGTACCATTGGACAAGAAAAATTTAAATCAAAAGTTTTTTTTACATTTATATCAAAATCATTCGAATATACACAACTAAAACCTGCTTGAATAAAACCGATTTTTATACCACCAATACCAGCAAATAAATCTATAAAATTCATATTACTTAAATAATAACATACTGTAATAATTTTGCAGCCTTATACCACATGTTATTTTTAAAAATTTAATCTTCTTATAGAAAACCACTTCATGCGAAGTAGTTTTCTAATTTTCTAGCTACCGGACTAGGACATTCTGCTAACCTCTCTAAAAATTATAGTCGTTATCACTCCTTAATTTTTTAGAGCCTTAGCCATTCCGGGTCGCGTAATTTAAGAAAAATTTACTTCACTTCGTTTCGTAATTTTTCATCAAATTACATAGCTTCCCTTTTTTCGAGTCCTAGTCTGGTAGCGAAATAATAAAAAACAAAGCATGCGCTTTGTTTTTTTTATTTCTAGCTACCGGACTAGGACTCGAACCTAGATTGTCTGGATCAAAACCAGATGTCCTACCATTAGACGATCCGGTAATATTTATATATTACACTTTTTTGGTGATAAGAGAATCGGTCATATGTCCTCAAAGTTTTAAGGCTCATTTCATTCGCTAAAAACTTTGGGCCTCTCACCATGCCTCACTGACAAGCACTCGCTCTCGCTTGTCTTGTGTACTCTCTTATCACCCTGCAAAGTACAACTAAATAAAAGCTTCGCTTTTATTTAGGTACTTTGCGGGTGATAAGAGAATCGAACTCCTAATGGTGGTTTTGGAGACCACTGTTATACCATTTAACTAATCACCCAAAAAAATAATCTACATAGATTATTTTTTCATTTCTTTAAATTCAACTCTTTTTCTTACAACGGGGTCGAATTTTTTTAATTTCAACTTTTCTAAAGTTGTTTTTTTATTTCTTCTTGTTCTGATCACGTGCTTACTTGCAGTTGATTTTAATTTTACTAAATGTTTCTGAGCCATAATATTTTTATTAAGTTGACACATTTTACCTGAAAATGACTAAAAAATCAACTAAAATTTTAAAAATGATTATATTTATTGGGTTATTTAAGATTTAATGCTTTTATTAAATTTAAATTATTGTAAGTTTGTTGAGAGTTCGCTGAGAGTTTGTTGAGAATTTTTATTCAAAAGTAATTTTTAATAATTTTGCATGACATTGGATGTCGTGCAAAAGTAAAATTTTACAGACGCGGACGGTGGACGTTTTTCAAGAGGTCCGACTAGTAGGATTTTGTGAAATCCCACAAATCGGACCTCACGACGCGGACGGAAATCGGACCTTGACGCGGACGCGATGAGAGTTTGATGAGAGTTTACTGAGAGTTTGATGAGAGTTTGGTGAGAATTTGCTGAGAGTTTGGTAATTTTAAAAAAAATATGGAAAAAAAAGAAGGTCGAACCTTCTTAAAAATTTTCTTTAAAATTCTTGAAATTATTTTTCAATAAATTCTCTTCCTCCCATGTATTTTTGTAATGGTTTTGGTATTTTGATTTTTCCGTCTTCTGTTTGAAAATTTTCTACCAAAGAAACTAAAATCCTTGGTGTAGGAATAGCGGTAGAATTTAAAGTATGTACAAATTTTAACTTTCCATCTTTATCTTTGTACTTAATATTAAATCTTCTTGCTTGAAAATCATGAAAATAAGATGCAGAAGAAATTTCTCTATATTTTTCTTCCCCCGGTACCCAAAGCTCAATATCATACTTCTTAACTTGTCCCTGACCTAAATCTCCCCCACAATTTATTACCGTATGATAAGGAATATCTAAAGTTTCAATAAATTCTTCTGTATTTCTATTTATCCATTCATGATTTTTTACAGATTCTTCATTTAAAGCTTCACATATTATTACCTGTTCCATTTTGTAAAATTCATGTACACGAATTAATCCCTTTGTATCTTTTCCGTATGAACCTGCTTCTCTTCTATAGCATGGAGAAAATCCTAAATACTTTTTTGGCAATTCTTCTTTTTGTAAAACTTCTCCAGCATGATATCCAGTTGCTGGAATTTCAGCTGTTCCTATTAAATAATCGTTATCTTGAGTATGATACACATCTTCAGCATCATTTGGTAAATGTCCAGTACCATATAAATTTTCTTCTCGCACAATCGCAGGAGGAAGCATTGGTATAAAACCTTTATTTCCAAAAAATTCATTGGCATAATTCCAAATAGCCCATGAAAGTTTCGCTCCATCCCCCATTAAATAATATCCCCTAAAACCATGTATCTTTGAACCTCTTTCAAAATCAACCATACCTAAATCTTGCATAAGCTCTATATGAGATTTTGGTTTAAAATTAAATTTTGTTTTTTCTCCCCATACTTTTATTTCTTGATTTTCTTCATCACTTGCTCCATTAGGTACAGTAAAATCTGGTACTTGTGGTACTTGTAACATTAACTTTTTCCATTCTTCTTTAACTGGTTTTAGTTTTTCTTCTAAATCTTGAATTTCTTTTTTAAGACCAGATACGGAATTAATTTTTTCTTGTCTTTCATCTCCGTCTAATTTAGCAATTTCTGCAGAAATTTTATTTTGTTCTGCTCTTTTTTCATCTAATTTACTTTGCAGTTCTTTTCTTTCATCGTCTAAAACTATCAATTTATCCAAATCAATATCAATATGCTTTTTTTTTGCTCCGTCTTTTACTGTTTGCAAATTTTCTCTTATAAATTTTATATCTAACATGATTTTATTTAAGTTACTTTAAATTTTTCTAAACTTTAATGATAACACAGTGCGTTTTTTGGGGGATTGAACTGATACGAACAACGACGGACGTTTTTCAGAAGGTCCGACTAATAGGATTTTGCGAAATCCCACAAATCGGACCTTGACGCGACGACCATTTCGCCCACAAATCGGACCTTAATACAAATGCAAATTTTTTTGTAAAAAGGTGAAATCAGATCCTGTATACTTTTATTAACTTTTAAAAAAATAAAGTTTATTTTATAGAGAAATTTATATTTTTTTTTAAAAAATCCCCACAAAATTACTACTTATTAATAATTTTATTAGGGACGATTTTTGGTTAACCGCGGTGCCACCCTACTTTCCAGAAAACTGGACACTCTCTTCTGTATTAAACTTATCTCCACTCTGCTAAAGTTTCACTGATATAAAAAATTATAACAGATTAGAATCATCTTTCAAACTAAATTTTCTGCTTTCTTTTTTTCTAGAATTTTTTTTTTTATTTTCAAGTCTTTTGTGTTTTTGTAACCTAGAAACTTTACTTTCTTTTCTTTCTTTTAAAATAAGTAATGCTTCTAAAATAATCTCAATTAATTTTTCTATACTGCTACTCCTATTTTGCATTTGACTTCTTTCTTCTTGAGATTCAATAATGATTTGAGAATTATCTACCTTTTTTATTATTTTTTCTTTTTCAGAATCTAAAAAACTTGAATTGTTAATATTAAAAAAAAGTTGGACTTTTGAATTAGATTTATTTACAGATTGTCCTCCCGCACCAGATGAACGAGAAAATTTATACTCTAAAGCATCTTCTGATTTTTTCAAAATTTCGTAAATATATTTTTTTAAACTATCTTTTTCCATATTATTATTATATCATCTCAAATTTTTTTTTATTTAAGGTCCTCTATAGTGTCCCCTATAGGGGACACTATTTTTTATGAAGTGCTAGGCAAACAAATAAATAACGATGTTTTTTAAAAGGTCCCACCTCATCTTCACTTTGTTCAGACGAGGAACAACCTCAACGACAGACGATGACGCGGACGTTTTTTAAGAGGTCCGACTTAAAAATTTGAATAAAGTTAATTTTTAAAAAAAAATTAACTTTATAATCAAATTTTCCAAAGTCGGACCTCAACGACGCAAACTTTTGCTATAGCAAAAGTTTGCGTCGTTTAAAAAAATAATATTATTTTTTTAATATTATATTAACTTTCCGCCATATGTCCTTAGA
>JAGLGQ010000034.1 GCA_023143935.1 Minisyncoccota bacterium | reverse complement strand
TTTGATTGTAAAGTTAAATTTTTTTAAAATTTAACTTTACTCAAATTTTTAGAGAAATAATGAACGAAGTGAAATATATTTCTCTTATACGGAGCTGTTCAAAAAAACAGAAGCTTGCTTTGTTTTTTTACAGCGATAGTTAAGTCGGACCTCTTGAAAAACGTCCGTCGTTATTTAGTATTAATCAGACCCCCCAAAAAACATCGCCCCCAAATTTGTAGTTTATTTTATTATTGTTATAATATTTTTATGTTTAAAAAAATTAATTGCAAATATTTTACACCATTTTTTTTAGTTACATTTTATTTTTTACCTAAATTCACTTTAGCAGTTAGTAGTATCACTAATCCAATTCAAGGATTTTCTACTTTAGCGGAATTTTTAGAAGCAATAATAAAAGCTATTACATACTTAGCCATCCCTTTTATAGTTTTAGCTTTCATTTACTCTGGTTTTTTGTTTATTAAATCTCAAGGTAGTATGGAAGATATTAAAAAAGCAAAAAAAGCACTTGTAACGACCACTTTAGCAACATTAATCATTTTGGGTTCAAATGTGATACTTCAAATTGTAACAGCAACAACTAATCAATTATTAAATTAATATGAAAAAAATTTTATTTTCCATTTCATTTTTCATTCCAGCATCTATTTTATTAGCTGAAGATTTAACTTTTCGTTTATTTGTCGGAAGAGTTTATGCTACTTTTGTAGATCAAATAGTAATCGTAATGGTTGGAGCAATTATGATACTTTTTATGTATAAAATGGCAATGTCTATATTTTCCGAAGGGTCAAAAAAACAAAGCTCAAAAGATGGAATTGTTTGGAGTTTTGTAGCTTTATTTATAATATTTTCTATTTGGGGAATTATAGCAATGCTTAAAAATAGTTTTGATTTAAATGAGTCTGGCGATACTGTTTATACTAAATATCAAAATGTAAACTATCAGTCTAATATTGATAATTCTGGAATTTTTAGAATACCACGTCAATAATAATTTTTTGATATTTAACTTAAAATAACGCCAACTAAGCTAAAAAGTAGCATGACTAGCTTAAAAAGTAGCATGACTAGTATAAAATTGTGCATGACTAACTTAACTTTCATTTTTTCAAAATATTAAATATTCCAAAATATTCCAAAAAATTTTATTAATTAAAGAAATAAATAAAAAAAACACAAAAAATTACTACCGCAATTTTTTATATTTTTTTCTCATAAAAAATATTCCCAATTTTTCATTTTTTTTATGTTAAAATAAGTTTATGTCTAAAATACAATTAGACAATTTATTAAGGCCGAAAGAATGGGAAGATTATATTGGGCAGGAAGCTATTAAAAAAAATCTACATATTTTATTAACAGCAGCTAAAAATAGAGGGCATGCCCCAGAGCATATCTTGTTTTATGGACCTCCGGGATTAGGAAAAACAACACTCTCATATTTAATTGCACATCAAATAGAAGCAACCATAAAAATTACTTCTGGACCAGCAATTGAGAAAGTGGGCGATTTAGCGTCAATTTTAACTAATTTACAAGATGGTGATATTTTATTTATTGATGAAATTCATCGACTTAACAAAAATATTGAAGAAGTACTTTATCCAGCAATGGAAAATGGAACATTAGATATTATTGTGGGAAAAGGACCATCCGCAAGAACGGTACAGCTTGAATTACCAAACTTTACTATTATCGCCGCTACAACTAAAATTTCCGCATTGTCGGCACCTTTACGTTCCAGATTTTCTGGGGGAATTTTTAGGTTAGAATATTATTCCGACGAAGAACTTTCGCAAATTATAAAAAATTCAGCCTTAATGTTGGGGGTAAAAATAGATAATGATGCTTCTTTTGAGATTGCAAAAAGATCAAGATTTACCCCAAGAACAGCAAACTATTTATTGAAAAGGTCTAGAGATTTAGCGGAAATAAAAAAAGTTAATTTAAGCGAAAATATCGTTGAAGAAACTTTAAAAATGATAGGCATAGACCAGTTAGGTTTAACTGACTTAGATAGAAAAATATTAGAAACTATTATAAAAAAATATAACGGTGGACCAGTAGGACTTTCTACCATATCTGCTTCTATTGGAGAGGAATCTTCAACCATAGAAGAAGTTAACGAACCTTATTTATTACAATTGGGATTAATTTCCAAAACTCCTCGTGGAAGAGAGGTAACAAATGAGGCATATAGTCATTTAAATATTAAAAAGTAAGTTTAAAAAAAAGAAATATGTTTTTATTTGAATCACTGGATGATAAGTTTAGAGCTTCGGTAGGTGCGTTTATATTAAATAAACAAAGAACAGCGGTTTTAACTTTTGAAAGAATTGGACATAAAGGGTCTAGACAATTACCACAGGGAGGAGTAAAAATTTACGAACTTCCTGTAAATGGTGTATATAGAGAATTATTTGAAGAAACGGGCTTAAAAGAATCTGATTTAGTTTTGTTGGGAGAATATCCAGAATGGATAACTTTTGAATTACCAGAAAAATTTAGATCAAAAAAACACGGAAGAGGACAAACTCAAAAATTTTTCTTTTTTGAATTTATAGGAGATGAACTTAAAATAGATTTACAAAAAGTTAGGGATGAAGAATTTTCAGAATATTATTGGGTTGATCCAGTAGAAATTGTTAACAAAACGGTTGATTTTAGAAAGCCAATATATAAAAAATTAATTAAATTTTTTGAAAAAAACTTTAAGAAAAATTAATTTATTTTTCTTAAAAGGGGATTTATATCGTATTAAAAGCTAGTTGACTTTTTTTCTTTTTGATATATAATTACGCCCACTTGTTATTTGAAAAAAGCTTTTGTAAATTAGTTAATTTATAAAACAATATTTGTTGTACGAGTCTAAATAATCATTATTGATTATTTAAATTAAATGATTATATATTTATTATGTAATTATTAAAACCAAACATTTTTCTTTTATGGAAAAATATTTTCGAGAAATTTAAAGAATTTTTTCTTTTGCCTCGTTTATTTTTTATAAGAGTTTGATCCTAGCTCAGGATGAATGCTTGCTGTGTGGATAAGGCATGCAAGTCGAGGGCACCTTCGGGTGACCGGCGAACGAGGTAGTAACACGTAGGACTACATACCCTAAAGTCGTGAATAGCCTATCGAAAGATAGGGTAATACACGATATCTCTTCGGAGGAAAGATTTATCGCTTTAGGAATGGCCTGCGGAGTATCAGCTTGTTGGTAGTGTAAAAGACTACCAAGGCTACGACGCTTAGGGGAGGTGAGAGCCTGACCCCCACCGATGGGACTGAGACACGGCCCATACTCCTACGGGAGGCCGCAGTCGAGAATCTTCCGCAA
>JAGLGQ010000033.1 GCA_023143935.1 Minisyncoccota bacterium | reverse complement strand
TAAAAATTTGAGTTAATTTAAAAATACTTCGTATTTTTAATTAACAATCAAATTTTCTGAAATCGGACCTCACGACGCGAACAATGGTGAACGTTTTTCAAAAAGTCCGACTAATAGGATTTTGTGAAATCCCACGAATCGAACTTTGACGCGACAAGAGTTTGGTGAGAGTTTGGTGAGAGTTTGCTGAGAGTTTGATTTTTTTTAAATATAAAACCTTAATTTCATAATTTAAAATTGATAAATTAGATGAAAAAAAATAGATTTTTTAATTTTTGAGATGAGATGTACAAATGTACATTGAATTTTAAAAATTAAAAAATCTGTTTTTTTGCGCTAATTTTTCAGTTTTAAATGTGAAATTCTATTACATCTCCATCTTGGACAATATACTCTTTCCCCTCCATTCTCATTTTTCCTTTTTCTTTTGCTTCTTTTTTACCACCAAAAACTAAAAGCTCTTTAGCATCAATTACTTCTGCACGAATAAATTTATCTCCAAAATCATTATGAATTGCCATTCCTGCAATTGGTGCGGTTGAATTCTTTTTGATTGTCCATGCTCGCGTTTCTTTTACCCCTACTGTAAAATATGAAATCAAACCTAAAAGCTCATATGACTTTTTAATTAAAATACTTATATCATCTAAATGTGAACCGAGTTCTTCTTTATACAAAATTCTTTCTTCTTCATCAAATTCATTTAATTCCTGCTCTGTTTTTCCATCAACAACTACCCAAAAAGCATTATTTTCTTTAAAATAATTCATTAAATCATCCCACATAGAATCATCTTGAGAATCTATATTTTCCCCAACAGAATCTTTATTTAAAGCATAAAGTACTTTCTTTGCTGTTAAAAATTGTAATTTTTTAAGTTCAATTAATTCTTCATCAGAAAAATCTTCTAAAAATTGTGAAATAAATTTTTCATCATTTAAAATCTTTTCTACTTTTTCCAAAACGGATCCAATAATTTTTGCGTCCCTATCTCCTCCTCTTAAATTTTTTGCATTTGATTCCTTTCTTTTTTCTAAAACTTGTTTATCTGATTCTATTAATTCTAAATTTATAATTTGAATATCTGTAAGTGGGTCTGTTCTCCCCTCCACATGAATAATTTCCGAATTATTAAAAATTCTAGAAACATGCAAAATTACATCCACATCTTTAATATTTGATAAAAAAGCGTTTCCCATTCCTTCCCCTTTTGATGCACCCTTAACTAATCCTGCAATATCCACAAATTCAACTACTGCATTTACTTTCTTTTCAGTTTTAGCCATTAACGCCAAATTGTCTAGTCTAGTGTCTGGCACTGTTACAACTCCCACAGACGGGTCTATTGTACAAAAAGGGTAATTCTCCATATCTACCTCATTTTTTGTTAAAGCATTAAATAATGTTGATTTACCAACATTTGGTAATCCTACAATTCCAATTTTTAAATTCATAAACGATATTATAACATATTATATTTTGTTGCTTGAATAAAAAACAATTTCCATAAAGCAAGGCTTTATGGAAATTATTTTTTTGTGATTTTTTTGAAAAAATTATTCGCTTAATAAAGTATCTATTCTATTTATTTCTCTTGGAAATAAAGAAGCTTCTTTTACATTTTTAAGTCCCAAAATTTTTTGTGTAATTCTTTCTAAACCTAAACCGATACCTCCATGTGGTGGCATACCTGTTTTAAAAGCCTGTAAATAAAATTTAAAATCGTCTGGATTTAATCCTTTCATTTTTAATCCTTCAATTAAATTATCATAATCATGTCTTCTTTGTCCGCCTGATACAATTTCAACACCTTTAAATAATGCATCAAAAGATTTTGTAAAACCTTTTTCATCTTCATCTTCGTAAGTATAAAATGGTCTTTTAGAAACAGGGTAATGTGTTACAAAAATTAAATCTGATTTTAATTCTTTTTTTGCATAATCGCACAATGCCCTTTCGTGTTCTGGTTCTAAATCTGGTTCACCCACAGCATTTTCAAAACCTAATTTTTCTTCCAATAAAACCTGCGCCTCTGATAATTTCATCGTCGGAATTTTATCTGGTATTAATAATTCTTCTGCTTGTAATAATTTTAATTCGTCTTTTGTGTTTTCTTCTACTCCTTTTTTAATTCCCCTCATTACTTCCGCCAACATGTCCATAATGTCTGTATGGTCTTTTATAAATCCCATTTCGAAATCTAACGAAGAATATTCATTTAGATGTCTCGATGTTGAATGTTTTTCGGCTCTAAAAACATTACCTATGGAATATACTTTTTCAAAAACTCCAACCATTATTTGTTTATATAACTGTGGCGAAGTAGCTAAACTGGCAGTATTTTTAAAATATTCTATATTATAAACTTCTGCCCCACCTTCAGCATCTCCTCCAACTATTTTTGGAGCTTGAAATTCTGTAAAATCAAAATTACCTAAAGTATTTCTAAAGGCTTTTACAATTTCTGCTTGAACCTTAAAAATAGCTTTATTTTTATCGCTCTTTAATGTGTATGGTCTATTATCTAAACTAATATCTAAATTAAGCTCATCATTTAAATCAAAAGGAATTTCTGCTCCTGAAAGAATTTGAATTTTTGTAATTTCAATTTCCACATCACCATTTAAAATATCTTTATTAATATTTTTTTCTGGTCTTTCGTTTATAATTCCATCTAACTCCACCACCCACTCTGCCCGTAATTCTTTTGCTGATTCTAATACTTCTGGTTTTCCAAAAATAATACCTTGCACTTTTCCAGATACATCACGAAAATCAAAAAAAGCCATCTTTCCTTGAAATCGCACTGTATCAACCCATCCTTTTATTTTTACTTCTTGCCCTTTCTTTTCTGAAAGGCTTTTTATCATTGTTCTTTTCATGTTAATTATTATTATTATTTTTAATTATAGTTAGATTATAAAACACTGGACTTTTTTTTAATTTAATATAGAATGATTATATCACGACGAGAAAGCTTCCAAACGGAGAAATACCTAAGGACGCTTTTTCTTTTTATCTGATATTTTTTTTACCAAATCAATATTACTCAAATCAGCAAAATATTTTGCTGTCATTTTTTTATACAAAGAAGATGCTTTTTTAAAATTTGGAAAAAGTATTTTTTCAAATTTATTTTCTTTAATTAAAAAATCAACTAATATTTTATAATCACCATCACCAGAAACTAAAATAATTTTATCTTTAATTTCACCTCTATACATCTTCTCCATCACGGTAAACACTAAATCAACATCAATATTTCCCTTCTTCTCACCCAACATATTTGAATTATGTTTTCTAAAAAATAAAACAAAACCAGCTGATTGTATTTCATCATAAAGTTTATTATAATTTTCATCTACCACGCCTAAAAAATAATATACCTTTTCTGCTTTATATTTTTCTTTTAAATAAACCCTAAATTTATACAAATTAATTCTCCAAGACGGGCTTGCTGTTTTTGTCCCCAAATGAAGATTTTGTCCATCAATAAAAGCTACATTTTTTGTATTTTGTTGTTTCATAATTTTAAATCACAATATATGTAAAAATTATTATTTATTTAAAAATCTCTACAAATACACTATTAATATACTTGTAGAGACGATTTTATTCGCGGTGCCACTCTACTTCTTTAAAAAAATTTTATCTAAATTCAGCCAATAAAGATTGTTATCTCTTTACATTCAAATAAAATATTTTTAAAGCTCTTTATTTAAAATAATATAACAAAAAAACAATATTTGCAAATATTTTTATCTAATTATAGATTATAGATTATAGATTATAGATTATAGATTATAGATTTCTCCTAATTTTAATTATATAATATTCCACAATTCGCGCGAATTATGGAACATTATCTATATATATTTATATTTTATTCTTTAAAACTTTTTAAAAACTTTAAAACTTTTATCCCCCTGCCAGTTAATTTATGTCTAACATTAACATTATCGTTTCTTTTTGCTATTAAGCCTGCGTTTTTCATTTTTTCTATGTGTTGAGAAACTCCACGAAATTTAAGTTTTATGCTTTTTGATATTTCTTTTAAACTACTTTCGGGATTTTTTTCTAAATAAAATAAAATTTTGATTCTTCTTTTACTTGCAAAGCCTTTTAAAATTTTTTCCAATTGATTTTCCTTCATATTAATTAATTAATTAATTAAAAACAATTATATTATATCATATTGTTCCATAATTCGCGCGAATTATGGAATTTCAATAATTACCTCTTTAAAATAATAATATTTTAATTTTGATAAAAATAACTACTTTACTTTTATACTCAATAATTTAAAGTGGATTATCAAAATGCCATATTGCTCAACTTTTTCCAATGAATAAATTCTTTCTAAAATTTCCTTATCTTTTTCGGATACTTTATTTTGAAAAACATTAAAGACATCTTCAAATCTTTTAAAATACGACAATCCAGTAACTTCAGAAAAAAAGAATTGATTTTCATTTTTTCTTGATACTCCTTTTATAATATCGCCTATTTTTACTTTTTGTCTTTTTTTATCATTCAAACGAATTTCAAAAATTTTTTCTTTTTTTATAATTCTATCAAAAGGATCTTCATCTCTATGAAAAATATGTTGAGGTTTTAATTTCATAATTTACTATTTTTTTTATGTATTTTTGTTGGTTTTTAAAAAGCTTGTTTTATATTTATTTTTACCATCTTTTTTCCGAGTTTTAGAACAAACTCTCCTTTTTTTAATTCAAAATTATGATCCGTAAGTTTTTTTCCATCTAATTGTACTGCTTTTTCATCAATTTTTCTTCTTCCGTTAGAATTTGAAGAAGATAATTTTGTTTCTTTTAAAACTTCCAATATTTTTATACCGTTATTAAAATTGAATTCTTTTAAATTATCTGGAATTTCTTTTTTGGAAAATTGAGCAATCCAATTTGTTTGAGCTTTTTGAGCAACTTCTTTCCCCTTTATTGCTTTTACAATCTCAAACGACATCATCTTTTTATGATTCATCTGATTCTTGCCGTTAGTAATATCCTCACCAATTTTTTTTACTTCATCCATTGGTATTGATGTTAAAAGCTCTAGTCCCATGGTTATTTTATCGTCAGAATAAGACATAGCTTTACCGTACATTTCGTCAGCTGTATCTCCAAGATTAATACCATTACCCTTAGTCTTACTCATAGTACGTCCGTCTGTGGCGTCCATCATCTTATTGGTTCGTACAAACTTTTCTTTATTTAAGTATACTTTACTTAATCTTCTCCCAACAAGCATATTAAAAGTTTGATCTGCACCCCCCATCTCTATATCAACACCCATAGCAACGCCGTCATAACCCTGCATTAAAGGATAAATAAATTCTTGAACATGTATTGGATCTCCTTCTTTTAATCTTCTCTCAAACATATCTCTTTCAAGCATTTGCTGAACAGTCATGTGTGACATTAATTTTATAATTTCATCCAAAGTTAATTTTGATAACCAATTATAATTATGTAAAAATTTTACTGGATTATCTCCACCAAAATCAATCATCTGAGCAGCTTGTTCTTTCCAACCTTCCATGTTCTTTTTAATATCTTCCAGAGAAAGCATTTTCCTCACAGAATTTTTATCTGGATCACCAACTCTAGATGTAAAATCACCAACAAGAAATATCACTTCGTGCCCTAGATCCTGTAAAATTTTCATCGCCCTTATTCCCATAGCGTGACCAACATGTAAATATGGCCCTGTTGGATCAAATCCTTGATAAATTTTTAACCTTTCTCCCGACATCAACTTTTTTTTTAAAGCATCTCTTGT
>JAGLGQ010000032.1 GCA_023143935.1 Minisyncoccota bacterium | reverse complement strand
TCTGAATCAGAGATATTTATTGTAGAGGGAGATTCAGCGGGGGGTTCTGCAAAACAGGGAAGAGATAGAAGAACGCAGGCTATTTTGCCATTGAGAGGAAAAATTTTAAATGTAGAGAGAGCTAGAATTGATAAAATATTAGGATCAGAACAAATAAGAAATGTAATAACTGCTTTAGGTACAGGAGTAGGGGATATTTTTAATATTGAAAAGTTAAGATATCATAAAATAATTATTGCAGTGGATGCTGATGTTGATGGTGAGCATATTGCCACTTTACTTTTAACTTTATTTTATAGATATTTTAAAGAAATAATAAAAGGTGGTTATTTATATTTAGCAAATCCGCCACTGTATAAAATAACTAAAGGAAAAGAATTTCATTATGCATATTCAGATACTGAAAAATTTAAAATTTTAAAAGATATGGGAGTTTCTGAAAACGAAGATTCGGGTGATGATAATACGGGAAAAGTTAAAATTGCCAGATATAAAGGTCTTGGAGAAATGAATGCGGATGAACTTTATGAAACTACAATGGATATAAGACAAAGAATATTAAAACAAATTACCATTGAAGATGCGGCGGAAGCTGACGCAGTATTCGATGTGTTAATGGGTTCTGAAGTACCACCAAGAAAATCATTTATCGTGGCAAATGCAAAAATGGCTAATTTAGATATTTAAATTTTTATTTTAAAAAAAAGTATTAAATACTTTTTTTAAAAGTTGTTTATTTTTTTTATTGTTTAAAAAATGTAAAAATATTGTCTTTTATTTTTTCTGTCTAATGTTATTATTTACCAGATGAATAAATTTAAAATTAAAGGGTTTGGTGGAAAAAAGAAATTAAAAGGTATTTATAAGGTGTCTGGATCTAAAAATGAATCATTACCAGCTATGGCAATGTCTTTTTTATTTTCTGATGAATATATTGTTGAAAATGTACCAGATATAGAAGATATGAGAAGAATGCTTGAACTTCTTAAAAAAATGGGATTTAAAACAAATAATGAAAAAAATATTTTTAATATAAAACCCACAAATAAACTTTCTTCCGTAATTGATTACGAAATTGGAGGAAAAATGCGTTCTTCTTTAATGCTTACCGCATCTGTATTGGCAAGAATGGGAAAAGTATCTTTTAGTTTTCCCGGAGGGTGTGCAATTGGAGAAAGACCAATAGATTTAACTTTAAAAGCATATGAAAAAATGGGAGCAAAAGTATCACAAAAAGGAGATATTTTTTACATAAAAGCAAAAAAACTTAAAGGAGCTGAAATCTTTTTTGATAAAATATCGGTAACAGGAACAGAATCAGTAATTATGGCGGCATCTTTAGCACATGGAAAAACTATTTTAAGAAATGCCGCAATGGAACCAGAGGTTGTAGGTATTGGAAATTATTTAAAATCTCTTGGGGTAAAAATTAAAGGTTTGGGTACTCCCATGATTGAAATTGAAGGAACTGGTGGAAAATTATTAAAAACTAAAAAGAAAAAATTTAAAGTTATGCCAGATAGAATTGAAGCGGGATCTATTTTAGCAATGGCTGTTTTATCTGGAAAAAATGTATTAATTAAAAATTTTAATTATGACCATTTATATCCGTTGGTTTATATTTTAGAAGAAAGTGGGGCTAATTTAAAATTTGGAAAAAATTATGTTAAAGTTTTAGAAGCTAATAAAAAATTATTACCAATTGAGAATTTTTTGAAAACTCATGAGTTTCCGGGGTTTCCTACCGATTTACAACAGCAAATGGGGGTTTATTTTACTCAATGTGAAGGGAAATCAAAAATATTTGAAACTATTTATGAAAATAGGTTTGGTTATGCGGAAGATTTAAAGAAAATGGGGGCAAAAATAGATGTTTGGAATAAATATGAATTATTGGTACATGGAAAAACTAAATTAAGAGGTAAACCTGATTTATATGCACCAGATTTACGAGGTGGATTTGCTTTAATTATGGCCGCTGTTTTAGCTGAGGGAAATAGTGTAATTGATAATATTTATATGGTAAAAAGGGGATATGAAAATATAATTAAAAAATTAAGAGGTATTGGGGTGTTGATTGAAGAAATTGAATAAAAATGATAAAAATTCAAAAAAATAAATCATTAAAAAAGTTTAATACTTGGAAAATAAATTCTAGGGCAAAATATTTTTGTGAAGTAGAAACTGAAAAAGATTTTTTAGAAATTTTTGATTTTATAAAAAAAGAAAAAATAAAATATTTTATTTTAGGTGGGGGATCAAATGTAGTTTTTTTAAATGATTTTTATGATGGACTTATAATAAAATTAAAAAATAATTCAATTGAATTATACGATTTTAAAAAAAATATAGAGATAGAAGCGGGAGTAATTTTAGATGATTTGGTAAAATTTTTACAACAAAAAAAAATTTATAATATGGCAAATTTAACTTCTATTCCGGGGACTGTGAGCGGAGCTATATTTGGAAATGCGGGAGCTTATGGTTTAGAAATAGGGGAATTAGTACAAAAAGTACTTGTTTTTGACCTAAAAACGGCAAAATTTAAAGAGTTTTCCCAAAAAGTATGTAATTTCTCATATAGAAATTCTATATTTAAACAAAGCAATAGTAGATATCTTATTTATAAAGTATTTTTAAAAATAGGGGAGACAAAAAAAGAACAAAATTTATCGTATACAAAATTAAATCAATATTTAAAAAAAAAAATTAACCCAAATGAAATAAGAAAAGAAATAGAAGAAATAAGAAAAGAAAAATTTGGAGATTTAAACAAAATTAGAACTACGGGATCTATATTTAAAAATGCAGAAATTACAAACCGTCAATTTAAAAATATACAAAAAATATTACCAGATATTCCTTTTTGGGATTTAGATAATGGCAAAATTAAAATACCCACTGGATACCTTTTAGATAAACTTTTAAATATCAAAGGAAAGAAATTTGGAAATATAAAAATAAATAAAGATAATGCCTTGGTGTTTTATGCCACTGTAAATGTAACCGGAAAAGAAATTTTTAATTTAATTAAAAAGATTAAAAAGAATATAAAAAAAAAAGTAAATATCAATATCACATCTGAAGTAATATTTATTAAGTGAGTACATTATTATTAAGATAGTTAAAATATATTTTCATTATAACTTTGTCGCAAAAGGTATATTGTGCGACAAACTACAATAAAGCTGCCCTAAGCTCTTAACTGTATTACACAACTAATTATTGATAAATTCTGAATAAATTTTCTTTTGAAAATCATTCATATTTTTTTGCATTTCTAAATATTGTTGATTTATTTGGTAATAAGGATTTTGTGTTTTTGATTCGTTAAAATAATTTTCAGCTTTTATATATCCTGAGTTATTTGGTAATTCTTTATAATAATGTTTCCATTCGTCACTATTTAAATCTTCTTTTTCATATTTTAAGTCCCCTTTGGATATTTCAGTTAAATATTCTACCTTAATGATTTTTTCTAAAGGTACCTTTATACCTGGAAAAGCGTAAAACAACCCAAAACTAAATAACGTAATACCCAAAGTAAGAGCTAAAATAATTCCAAAAACAATTTTTCTCTTAAATAAATTCTTTTTTAGATATAACCAATATCCAAATAATATAATAATAATCCAAAAAGATACATCTATTAAATACCCACCGAACATAAGTAAATAAAATATTTGATGAGAAATATAATCAAATAATTTAAAATCATAAAAAGAATTTAATATAATTTCAAATTGTGCGACATTAGAATTTATTATTAATAATCCTAGTGTTTCTAAAAAAATTAGAAAAGCAGAAACAGTAATTATTATAAGACCAACCGCTTTTAATATTAATTTAAAAACATGATTTTTTTTTAAATAATTAAAAACTTTCTCCCCTAAAATTTTAATTTTAGTAATAATTTTTTTATAATTTGTTTTTTTATTTTCTTTTTCCATATATATTTATTATACTTTTTTTACTAATAATTACCATAAATAATTAAATTATATTTTAAAAATATTGCTTTTTCCATTGATACATTATAAGAGCTGCGGAAACTGAAACATTTAATGATTCCACATCATTTTCCATAGGAATAGAAGAAATAAAATCACATTTTTCTAAAGTTTTTTCTGAAACTCCCCTACCCTCTGAACCAAGCACTAACACAGTTTTTTTATCAAATTCTTGATTAAAAATGTTATTCTCTTTTTTTTGACTCATATCTAATCCATAAATCCAAAATTTTAATTCTTTAAGTTTTTTAATTGTATTGTTTATATTTGAAACTTCTATTAT
>JAGLGQ010000031.1 GCA_023143935.1 Minisyncoccota bacterium | reverse complement strand
GCTGTTCTAATAATTGCTCCAAAATTGCCAACATCTTCTATTTTATCTAATAACAAAACTAATTCTTTCTCTTTTTGTTTTGATTCTTCTTGCCATTGAGTAAAATCTTTATACTGAAATGATTTAATTTTTGCAACAATTCCCTGATGATTTATATTTTCTCCAAAATTTTTTATAAAAAAATTTTTATCTACATGGTTAATTTTAATTTTATATTTATTTGAAATTTCTTTAATTTTAGAAATTAAAGATTCTTTTATTTCCTTGGTAGATAATAAATAAAATTCTAAAATATTATCTTTTTGAGAATTTAATAATTCAAAAACAACATTTTGTCCATATATAAGTAATCCGTCTTTTTTTTGTTTTTTATGTTTAATATTTTTCATTTTTAACTTTGTTTACAAATTAAAAAGGGAGTTGATTGATCCGATTGACCTAATGGATTATCAGAAGCTAAAAATTCTCCTAAAATTTTTTCTTTTTTGTTTCTTGCTCCTAAAATATTTACTCCAATATCATTTGCATCTATTATTATAAATTCTAAATTTAAATTTTTTTTATTTTTAAAATATAATTCTGCTTTTTTTACAAATTCTTTTGGTTTTTTGGGTATTAAAGAAGCATATTCATTGTAAGGTGGAATAGTACTTGATGTTGGTCCATCTATACCACGAACTTTTTCTCCCGCTATTCTATAAAACATACCTTTTAAACCGAACGGTTTAGTTATGGCTGAAATAAAAAAAGCAAATAAAATACGCAAATAACCAATTTCATTTATAGCTAATTGCATTGTTTGAGGTGTTCCTAAACCAATACCCGCTGGAGTTTTGG
Organism: Minisyncoccota bacterium; assembly: GCA_023143935.1. Classification (GTDB taxonomy): domain Bacteria; phylum Patescibacteriota; class Minisyncoccia; order Phycocordibacterales. The sequence goes on along the minus strand of JAGLGQ010000031.1, from coordinate 11,179 downwards.
TAACAAATTGTGATAAAAATTTAGCTAATTTACCGTATTTTATTTCAGAAAATTTAAAAGCTCTCCCTTCTGAAATAGAAACTACTGATTCAGCAATTAAAATAACATCACCATCTTCTAAAAAATTATTAGTTTCATTTTCTAAAATCTTTAATAAATCATCTTTATAGTTTATAACCTTTGTCTTAACTGGATATCTTCTATAAATTATTCCATCAAAAATTTTTTCTAATTGCTTGCCGTCATTAGCATTTTTTAATATTGGCATAATTTAAAAATTATATCATAAACTAAAATTAATTAAAAAATAGTTTTGCAAAACAAAACATGTTAAAATATTTTAATGACTTTAAAAATTAAAAATACTTTAACAAAAAAAAAAGAAATTTTTCAACCATTAAATAAAAAAGAAATAAAATTTTATCAATGTGGTCCTACATTATACTGGAATCAACATATCGGAAATCTTCGCTCTGTTGTATTAGCAGATTTAATAAATAGAAGTTTAAAATATTTGGGTTATGAAGTAAATTTTGTAAGAAATTATACGGATGTTGGACATTTGTCCGGCGACAATGAAGGAGATGCAGATACAGGGGAAGATAGAATGGAAAAAGCGGCAAAACGAGAAAAATTAGATCCGAATAAAATTGCCAAAAAATATCAAGATTCTTACGAGGAAGATATCCAAAAATTAAATACCATTTTTCCAAACTCTACACCAAAAGCCACTGAATATATTAAGGAACAAATTGAAATGATAGAGATCCTTTTAGAAAAAAGTTTTGCTTATATTACCCCCCTAGCTATTTATTTTGACACATCAAAAGCTAAAGATTATCATAGATTATCTGGTCAATCTGAAGAATATAATATATCCGGTGCCGGTACGGGGGAAATTAAAGATAAAAATAAAAAAAATTCAAATGATTTTGTATTATGGTTTTTTAAGGCTGGAGTGCATAAAAATGCCTTGCAAACTTGGACAACTATATCATTTTCTTCACCCTTAGTAGAACACGGAGAGGGTTTTCCGGGGTGGCATTTGGAATGTTCTGCTATGGCAAAATTTTTACTTGGTGATACTTTAGATTTAAAAATGGGGGGAATTGAACATATACCAATACATCATACAAATGAAATTGCTCAGTCTGAAAATGCAAACGATACAGAATATGTAAAGTACTGGTTACATAATGAACATTTACTTGTAGATGGTAAAAAAATGTCTAAATCAGAAGGAACATCTTTTTTGCTTTCAGATATTGAAAAAAAGGGCTTCTCTCCCCTTGATTTAAGATACTTTTTTTTACAGGCTCATTATAGGTCAAAACAAAATTTTACATGGGAAGCACTTGAAGCTTCTAAAAATGCATTAGAAAAATTACAAAATAAAATACAAAATTTACCTGATGGTGGAGCAGTGAATAAAAAATATAAGCAAAAATTTATAGAAAAAATTGAAGATGATTTCTCAATTCCAGAAGCTTTGGCAATAGTGTGGGAAATTTTAAAATCTGATTTATCGGATATTGATAAAAAATTTACAATATTAGATTTTGATAAAATTTTAGGATTAAAATTAAATGAAATAAAAAAAGAAAATTTAAAAATTTCTAATGATGTTCAAAAATTGTTATTAGAAAGAAAAAAAGCGCGAGAAAATAAAAATTGGCAAAAATCAGATAAAATACGAGAAGAAATAAAAAATCTCGGTTTTAATGTATCAGATAAAGGGGATGAACAAACTTTAAAATAATAAACAAAAAAAATATTCTAAATAAAGTAATTAATAATAAACAAACTATTTTGATAGAAGTGTTAAAATAAATTTATTACAATCTCATTACTTCATCAAAAGTAGTAACTCCATCTAAAGCTTTTAAAATACCATCTTCCACAAAAGTAGTGAAATCGTTTTTTCTAACTTCATCATAAATAGATAAAGAAGATGGGTCAGTCAAAATCAACCTCTTTATTTTATCTGTCATTTCTAAAATTTCAAACACAGCCGTTCTCCCCTTCATTCCAGATTCATTATTTTTTACAGATTTAGCAACATACATATTTTTTCCCGCAAATTTTTCTTTTAATTTTGGTGATAAATCTGAAATTTTACTATCTATAAACATTCTAACTTCTTCTGATATTGGTTCTTCCATTTTTGCTTCTGGATTAATAGTTCTAACAAGTCGTTGCCCTATCACAGCTATAAGAGTTGGTCCAATAAGATAAGATTCAACTCCCATGTCTATAAGACGTTGTGGTACATCTGCCGCTGTATTTGTATGTATAGTAGAAAGTACCAAATGACCAGTTAAAGAAGCTCCTATTGCTAATTTTGCTGTTTCTTCATCACGAATTTCTCCAACCATTATAATATCAGGATCTTGTCTTAATATAGACTTCAATCCCGTTGCAAAAGTATAACCAATATCAGGTCTAACTTGTGATTGTGAAACACCCTGAATATTTAACTCAATAGGATTTTCTAAAGAAACAACATTTTTTTGCTGTTTATCAACTTCATTTAATAAAGAATAGAGAGTATTGGTTTTACCAGAACCAGTTGGTCCACAAACCAAAATCATACCAAAAGAATTAGCAATGGCTTTTTTTATTTTTTCTAAATTACTTTTTGTAAAACCAACTTTTTCAATCGGTAAAGCCCCCCTATCTTGTTCTAATAAACGAAGTACTACTTTTTCTCCATAATAAGTAGGAAAAGTAGATACACGAAAATCAATCTTCCTTCCCAAAAATGCACCAGAAAATCTACCATCCTGTGGCCTTCTTCTTTCGTCTATTTTAATACCAGATAAAATTTTAACACGCGCAACAATGGCCCTATGTATATTTCTCGGTAAAACTAAAGATTTTTCTAAAATACCATCAACCCTATATCTAACCAGTATTTCTTTTTCAGTAATTTCTAAATGAATATCAGAAGCTCTTCCTCCAGCAGCACCTTTTATTATATTGGAAACAATTTTTGCAATAGGGGCATCTTCTCGAATAATATCTGAATCATCAATATCATCACCACCTATTTCTCCCCGAAGTTTTTTTAATTCTCTTTCTTGAGCAGTTGAATATTCTCCCAATGCTTTTGATACTTCCCCTATAACCCCGCTATAATTAGTTAAAACATGATCATAATGTTCTTGAGATATAAGATTAATTTTATATGACATTTCTATTTTACTAGAAATAAATTGTAAAACTGTTTTTGCCGTCAAATCCCCAGGATTTACCATTCCGATTATCAACTCCCCTTCTTCAACGGCCAAAGGTACCATATGATATCTTTTTGCAGAATCTTCTGGTATATAATCTAAAATGGTTTTAGGTATAGTTACAGTTTCATCATAAAAAAAAACAGGAATATCTAAAAAAAACTCTTTTTTTGTTTCCATTATTTTAGATGATGACACATCCATAGATAATAAAATTTTATCTAAAGTTTTTTCCGAAGACACCATTTCCTTTTCTACGGAAACCGCTTCGTTTACATCTATTATTTTTTTTTTAACAAATTCTTCTACTAATGACATAGAAAATTATTTTTATATTACTATCTCACCTCCATCTCCAGTTTCAATTTCAGTTTCAGTTTCAGTTTCAGTTTTTTTTGGTATATTCTGATTATTACCAGAAATATTATTAAATACAAACGGATTAACCTTACCAACCATTTTGTTTGGTATCTTAGTTTGAGTAAAATCTACTAAATCCACAAAAGAAACTAAGTTTGAATTTCCTATAGCTAAATCTTCAGTAAAAAAACTCGCATCTATGGTAATTTTTCCTAATTCATTTAACGTCTTAATAATTTCCCCAGCCTCCTCATTCATACTTTCACTTATTATTTTTTCATCAAGAGCAGAATTTCCACCAGATTGGTCTGAAATATAATTATAACCAAAAGTACTTATAAATACTAAAGCTATTCCTATTATTATTTTATTTAAATGTTTTTTTATTAAATTCATAATATTATTTATTTAACCAGTATGTTCTAATTGCTAATGAAAATTGAAAAATATCTGCATTTGGATTTTCCTCTTGACTTTCTATCTGTTTTATTGATATATCCGATACATCCATCAACCTTAAACTCTTTTTTAAATCATTTAAAAAATTTTTAAAGTTCTCATACTTAGAAACAAAAGAAAATGATAAAGTTATTGATTCATAATCGCCTTTTTCTTTTATTTCAATTTCTGCTTTATTCCCCCCCCTTTTTTGTGAAGTTTCTCTCTCCAGAAAAATATCACCAATATGCCTAATATTATTATTTTTTGCAATTCTATTTATATCTACAATTAATTCAATATTATCTATATGATTTGGTAAAAACTTTTTAATTTTATGTAAATCATTTGTCGATATCTCTTTATATTTTTTTTTTAAATCCATTTTTGCTTTCTCTATCTTTGAAGCATTTTCGCGTTTCTCAACATAGTTTGCCCTTATTAATCTAAGTTCTTTAATTTCTTGATAAGTAGGATCAATGGCATAACCAAGAAACCCAAAACCTAAAAATCCAAAGATTGAAATGATTATTAAAAAAATTGATGCTATTATATTCATAAAATATTAATTAATAAATTCTCTTGTTGTTAAATTTGTTTTATCTACTTCAAATTCAAAATTAAACATAACAAAACCCTCTTTTGTTCTCAAAATATTTGATAAAATTAATTTATCAATATTTTTATTTTCCGCATATGATTTAGATTGTAAATATAAATCATCTAAATCTGGAGCAATTCCTAAACCACTAACAAAAATAAAATTTTCGCCCTCCTCTAAATTAAATTCTGTTAAAAGTGTATTACTTTGCGTTTTCTTTTCTAAAAAACTAAATATTGGTAATATATTATAATGTTTTTTTAATAATTCTTTACCAACCGAAATTCTTTTATTTAATTCTGAAAATTGCATTATTGTGTCTATGCCATAATTTTCTTTATTTTTTGCAAAATTTTCTTTTAATTCTCTATTACTTCTTTCCAAATCTATTTTCCATAAATTAACCCCGATTAAAGCAATTATCATAGATAAAAAAACAACAAGAGAAATCAGAAAAAAAACATTTAAATGAAATTTATCCCCCCCCTGTTTTGTTTTATTATTAAATTCCTTTTTAGGAATAAATGATGAATTAATTACTTCTACCATTAAAATTATTATATACTATATAATTTAAAAAACAAATAAAATATTATAAAATACTATTTTTTATTTATGTGGTTTAATATAATATTTACAACAGTTTGTGGTTTATTATTTGTTGTATCAACTACCAAATTAAAATTTTTATTATTTGACCAATCATTTATATCGTAAAGTTTTTTATATCTTAAATTTATGGATTTTAATCGTTTTTTTTCTTCTTTTTTAGTTACATCAATACTTAATCCATCTCTATTCATTATTCTTTTTAGTCTAATATTTTCTTTACAAATCAATTTAATCTTTAAAGAATCTGGTACAAAGTACCAACCAAGCCTTGACTCTAAAACAAAATTATCATTTTCTCTTCCATATTTTTTTTGCATTTTATCCAATCGTTCATCATATTTTGGATTTTCTTTAACAAATTGTTCAAAATCATAAAGAGACATTCCTTCTGTTTTTGCCATTTCTCTAAAAAAATTACCACCAGATATATTTTTAAATTTAAGTTTTTGAGAAAGTAATTTTGCCGTTGTACCCTTTCCTACCCCACCAATTCCTGAAATTGTAATTTTCATATTTTTTAATATTATTAAACTTATTTTTTTTCTAAACTTATTTCTTTTGCTTCCCCTTTTTTTATTTCTTCCTCTTGTTTTTTTTCAATATCTTTAATAAATTCCATTAAAGCAGCTGCGATTGGAATAGATAAAACTACTCCCAAAAAACCAAATAATTGTGCCCCAACAATTAATGATATTATAACCAAAAAAGACGGAACTCCTACAACCTTTTTTACAACTAATGGATATATTAATTGACTTTCAATCATTTGAATTACTAAATAAAAAATAGCCACCCCCCCCATCATAGATACCCCTCCATCTAATAAACCGATAGCCATGGCGGGAACTGCGGCAATAAAAGGACCCAATACTGGAATTAATTCAGCAATTACTGCTATACATGCAAGCAATAAAGCTTCTTCAAATCCAAAAAATGCCACTAGTCCCAAATAAGTAATAACTCCTATAACTAAACCCAAAATTAATTGCCCCTGCATCCAATAACCAATTTTTTTTTGACTTCTTTTCCATAAACCAATAGCATATTTAGTATATTTTGCTGGAGTTATAATTTTTAAAAAATTATCAATCCCATGTTCTTGAAGAGTAAAATAAAAAGATAAAACTATAATTAAAATAAAATTAAACAAACCACCAAAAATTAAAATTATAAAATCAGTAACCGATGTTGAATTTGTATTTAAATTATTTTCTGAATCTACTAAATTAAAACTTTCAATTTGATTTTGAAAAACGCCAATTATTTCTGAAAAAATTCCACCATTATCTGTTTGAGTTTCTATCCAAGAATTTACTGATTGAATATAAGTCGGTAATTCTTTATATATATTATTTCCTTGCTCGGCTAAATTTGGAACAAATAACAAAAGAGTAGATGCAATTAAACCTAAAAGAATAATATATATTAATATGGTGGCAAAAACACGTGGTATTTTAATTTTTTCTAATTTATGAATAATGGGTTCTAAGGATGTTGCTATAACTATTGCGGTAAGAATAGATATAACTAAATTTTGAAAAAAAAACAATAAAAAAAGTAATATTAAAAATAATGTAATTTTAATAATGGTTGAGAATGATATATTTACATTTATACTATTTTTACTCATATACAGTATAATATCATATGAAACGACAAATTAAAATTATTTTATGAAAAATATTTTAAAACAAGAAAAAAAATGGCTTTTGGAAGAAAAATATGACGGCAAAAAAAGCGGAGCTTTTTTTGCCGATTTAAAAAAACTCGATACTGGTATACCTCTTGCATATTTAATTGGAAATATTCCTTTTTTAGATTGTTTTATCGATTTATCTTATAAACCCTTAATCCCCCGTACTGAAACTGAATTTTGGGTAAATGATTTTATAAAACAACATCAAAATGAAACTTCTATTGAAATTTTAGATATTTTTTCTGGTTCTGGTTGTATAGGGCTTGGAATTTTGAAAAATTTAAAAAATGTAAATGTTGATTTTGCAGAATTAAACCCTGAATATATAAAACAAATTAAAAAAAATTTAAAATTAAATTTTTCTGCAATACCGAAACGTTGGAAAATTTTTAAATCTAATGTTTTTGGCAATATTCCTTTAAAAAAATATGATGTGATTTTAGCTAATCCTCCTTATATCGCAAAAAATAGAAAAAAAAAAGTGCAAAATTCAGTATTAAAAAATGAAAATTACTCTACCCTATTTGCGAATGATAATGGATTATATTTTATAAAAAAAATTATCACAGAGGGACAAAACTATTTAAAACCAAGTGGTGAAATGTGGATTGAATTTGACTCGTGGCAAGTTCCTTTGATTAATGAATTTTTAAAAAAACAAAAAATAAAAAATTATAAATTTTGGATAGATCAATATAACAAAAAAAGAGTTCTAATTATCAATTTTTAACCCTATCTTTTTTTTAAAAAAAATCTGATTTACTTAAAAAAAATAAAAAACCTCAACCGAAGTCGAAATTTCTCAATATTCACCTAATAAAAATCCGAAGACTACTACCAAATGAATATACATATTATAACTCCTCTATTAAAAATTACAATCTTTTTTTTAATCATATGTGGGTAACTTTTTTTATTCCTCAAATGCCCCAACAATATCATCAATTTCTCCCATCATGATTTTTTCAATATTATGCCAATTCTTTTTTAATCTATGATCAGTAACCCTATCTTGTGGAAAATTGTAAGTTCGTATCTTTTCAGACCTATCCCCCGTTCCTACTTGATTTTTACGAATATCCGCATGTTTTTTTTCTTCTTCTTCATCGTGAAGCTGTTGAAGTCTAGAAAGTAAAAGGGACATGGCTTTATTATGATTTTTTAATTGTGTTCTTTCTTCAGTACAACGCACACTTTCTCCAGTAGGAATATGAATTAATCTAACGGCCGACTCTGTTTTGTTTACAGATTGCCCTCCTGCCCCCCCACACTTAGAAGTTTCTCTTTCTATTTCATCAGATTTAACTTGAATAGTAATTTTTTTACGAATTGGCATTATGGCCACAGTAGCAGTCGAAGTATGAATTCTACCCATTTTTTCTGTTGTGGGAATTCTTTGTACCCTATGCGCACCCGTTTCAAATCTTAATTTTCTATAACAATCAAGACCCTTAAATTCAAAAGAAGCTTCTTTGTATCCACCTAATTCATTTAAAGATTCTGAGAGTTTTCTATATGTCCACCCTTTTTTATCTGCATATCTTTGGTACATTTCTGCTAATTGAAAAGCAAAAAGTGAAGCTTCATCTCCACCAGCTCCCGCTCGCACTTCCAAAACAAGTTCATTGGGGAATTTTTCTTCTTCTTTTTCTTTTTCAATAATTTCTAAAATCTGATTTTGCATTTCTTTTTTTTGTTTTTCTAAAGATTTTAGGTCATCATTAACCAAATCAGCCATTTCTTCATCTTGAGCTAATTCTCTTGTTTCTTTCTCCACTTCCTCTAATCTTTGATACTCTTCCACTAAAAACTTAGTCTTTTGATTTTCTAAATAATCAATAACATTAAAATTATTTTTTATGTCTTTATTCTCCATATACTCACTATTTTACCACATTTTCTATTTTCTTTGGTGAAATATATTTACTTATATATTTATCTTTATAAATTAAATGCTGTTTGTAAGTTTTAGAAAAATAAAAATTACCATCTTTACCAGTTAAATAATATAAATATTCAGTTTCTTCTGGCCAAAACGCGGCTTTTATGGAATCTCTTGAAGGATTACTCATTGGAGTCGGAGTTAAACCCTTGTGTAGATAAGTATTATATGGAGAATCTATTTTTAAATGTTCAAAAGTTTTTCTTGGAGTATGCTCTTTAAGTATGTAATCAACAAATACATCAACCTGTAATGGCATATTTATTGAAATTCTTTTCCATAAAACACCCGAAACTTTTCTTTTAATTTCATAATTTGAATTTGCCTCTTTTTCAATTATAGATGCCATGATAATAATTTTTTCCCAAGATGAATCACTCTTATCAACCTCTGCTTTTATTTCTTTGTTTTTTTTCTTAAAGGTATCAAGCATTTTTTCTATTATTATTTCTTCACTTACTTCATATTCAGAAAAATAATATTTACTGGGATATAAATACCCCTCATATTCTTTTGCAAGTTTTAAAAATTTATCTTCAGAAATTTTTTTAAATGTTTCAGACATTTTTTTGGCTATTTGAAAATTTGCCCAACCTTCAGGAATTACAACACCAATATCATCTATACCAGACTCTCCTTTTTCTAATTTAAAAAAAACTTTAAGCGTATCTAATGGAGTGTGAAAAGAATAATGACTTGATTTAATATTTGTATTTATATTTATAAAATTTTTTTGATAATAATTAAATAATTTAAATAATAAAGCTGAATTGATTATTTCTTGTTTTTCTAAAAAATTAGCTATTTCATTTACACTTTGACCCTTTTTTATTTCAAAAACTTGATTGGTGGGAAAATTCTCTGGTGGTTGAACCAAAAAGAAAAAAGAAAAAAAAGCTACCATCGGAAATATAAAAAAGAATAAAACAAAAATAAAGATGATTTTTTTTAACCATCTTCGTTTAATAAATTTAACCCTAAAATGTTTTTCTTCAACTTCCATCACTTAATGACTTATATTATAGCAATTTAGAAAAAATAAAAAACAAGAAATTAACATTTTTTCCTTTTTTTATATTCAAAAAATGTTAAAATAACAGTTTATGAAGAAATTAATTTTTGATATAGAAACAAAAACAGCTCTTTTTGACCCAGAAACTCCAACACTTCTAGATATGGAGATTTCTGTAATTTCAATGCATGATTCTGAAACAGATAGATACTACTCATTTCAAGAAGAACAATTTAATGAAATGTGGAGTTTTTTTGAAGAGGCTGATATGTTTATTACTTTCAATGGAAACTATTTTGATATTCCATTACTTCAAAAATACGCCCCTTTTGACTTAAATACCACTTATCATTTAGATGTTTTTGCTAAAGTTGAAAAAAGTATTAAGAAAAAAATAGGTTTAGATGCAATCGCTTCAACAACATTAGGAACTTCAAAATCCGCAAACGGGCTTCAAGCCGTGGCATGGTGGAATTCTGGTGAAATTGATAAGATAATTAAATATTGTGAACAAGACGTAAAAGTCACGAAAGATGTTTATGAATATGCTTTAAAAAATAATAAACTTTATTATATAGATAGAAAAACACAAGAGAAAACAGAAATACCATTAAATACATCTTTTTGGGAAAAAGAAAAAAAGGGGGAACCAAAAACCTTAACTCTCTTTTAAAAATGTGGAAAAAAATATTACAGAATTATAAAAATAATCAATCTATTTATTTATCAAAATTTAAATTTAAACCAAAAGCAAAAATTTTATTATCTAATGATATGATTTATTTTGATGATGAAAAAAAAGGATTTTCTGGGCTTAAAGAATATGAATTAATTTTTATAAATAATAAACCAATATATATTTTTGATAATCATAATTATGCATTATTTCCTTTTTTAGAAATTTCGGAAATTTATGAAAAAAAATTTGAAATTGTTCATATTGATGCACACCGAGACAATGCACTTTTTCAGGATATCGAACTTCCCCAAAAAATTAATTGGAAAAATTTAAATTGGTGTTTAGAAAAAACTCGTGTTTCTGATTATTTAGACTTAGCCACTAAAACTAATTTAATTGGAAAAATTTATAATATTACTCAATCTTGGGAATTTGAAAATTTTCAATTACCAAAAAATGTTTTTATTTTAAATTTAGATATTGATATTTTTGGAAAAGATGGAGAAATGGTAGAAAATAATTTAAAAGAACAAGTTATAAAAAAAGCATGGCAAAATGCCACAGCTATTTGTATTGCAACCTCCCCCGGTTTTATTGAACAAG
>JAGLGQ010000030.1 GCA_023143935.1 Minisyncoccota bacterium | reverse complement strand
GTAAAAAAGTTTATAAAATTTATTATTTTTTATTAAGATAAATAATATCTTCAGTGTTTTCTCCGTTACCAAATGAAATTATATTTGCTCCAGTTTCTTTTTCAATAAAATTTAAAAAGTTTATTAAATTTTTATCTAAATCACCTTTAGAATCAATATTTGAACTTTTCCACCCATTTAAAATTTTATAAATTGGTTTACAATTTTTTAAAATTTCTTCATTTGGTAATTCCTCTTTAATTTTAATTAAATCTCCTTTTTTAAACACAATACCATTTGATTGTTTTTGAGACCCCTCGTATTTATAACCGATAACAACAGGAACTTTTTCCAAACCATCTAAACGGTCCATGCAAGAAACAGAAAAAACTCCCCCTTGGTATTTAACAACATGTGCTATGTGTAATAAATCAAGAGAACCACAAACTCTCGGTTTTCCAGTAGTAGCACCGAATTCTCCATATTTTAAACAAGAAGAAATAGCCAAAGCTTCATTTAACATTAATTTTTCTCCATTTAATTCAACCCCCTTATTATTTAAACATTTATATTTAGTATTAATAAAAAACCCATTTTTATCAATTGCTTTTAAGAATTGTTGATATGCTAAATTAAAATCAATATTCACTGTATCTAATTTTTCCTTTTGCAATTCCCTTTTTGAAAACCACCCCTGTTCAACATAACCAGAAGGATTTGCTCCATTTCCAACTCTTGAAGACGGTAATTTTAAAATATTTATAGTCGTAGATTTAAACTTAGACGGTAAACCCGATGAAGCAAGCACACCAATTGTATCTGTTTCGGCAGAAGTAGAACTTTTATAATGAGTACCCTCTCCATTTGAAAGAAAAAATGATTGCGAACCTTCTAAAAGAATTTTTCCACCATTTTCCAAAATTTTTAACATTTCTGCTTTTGGATTTCCAATTTTAGGAAATTTTCCACTTTTTATAAGATTATTTATTTCTTTGTTTAAATAATCCATCATACTTTTTGTATTTTTTTTACTAAAAAATTTTTTTACATGCTTTGGTACTTTTTCGTTTTTCTCTAAAATTTTTAAAATTTTATTTTTATTATAACCAAGCTCTTTTAATTGATTTGTCCAAAAATCAATACTTTTTTCTAATTTATCTAAATTACCATTCAAAAAATCTTCAATTCTGATAGCTCTTTTGCCTTTTATGTCTTGATGTACTGCGGACATACCTTTTCCAGTTGAATCATTTGGATTTCTGGCGATATCAATCATTTTATGTAGAGGATGAACTACATAAACATTTCCTATTATTAAATTACTGTAATCAAAATTAGCTTCATTTAAAGAAACTATTTCTTTATTATAAAAATTTATTGGATCCATTACACAATTTGCCCCAATAAATGTTAATTTTCCAGTTAAAGTACCACTGGGAACCAAATGAAAAACATATTTTTTTTTATTTACATAAATTGTATGCCCTGCATTTTCTCCAGAATTAACTCTGGCAATTGCATTTACAAAATTAGATAATTCTGCCACCATTTTTCCTTTTGCCTCGTCTCCAAAAAAAGCCCCCGAAACACAAATAATTTGTTTATCTTTTGTAAACCTTTTTATTGCTGCTTCTCTTTTTATTGTTATTTTTTTCATATTATTTTACGAACAAATAGTAGCACTAAAAAAATAAATTAACAATATAAATAATATTATTCGTTTTGTGCATATTTAAATAGCTATTAAAATAGCTATTTTTTTTTTTTTATAAAAAAATACATTTTATAAAATATATCTTAATAAAAATGACGAATGTTTTTTAAAAGGTCCAATTTATAAAAACACGACAATCTCTTGCAAAAAATTTGTTATAATACAACTAATGAAAGAAATAGAAATAGTATATGAAGATGAAAATATTTTGGCTATAAATAAACCAACTGGTTTACTTGTGCATAGTGACGGGAAAAGTAAAGAAAAAACTTTAACTGATTGGATTTTAAAAAAATATCCAAAAATAAAAGAAATTGGAGAACCTATTGAATTACAAAATAATGAAAAAATTTATCGTCCCGGTATAGTTCACAGATTAGATAAAGATACTAGCGGAATAATTTTAATTGCAAAAAATCAAGAAAGTTTTGAAGATTTAAAATCTCAATTTAAAAACCGTGAAATACAAAAAAATTATCGTGCTTTTGTTTATGGAGATGTAAAATACGACAAGAAGATTATAGATACTCCAATAGGACGTTCAAAAACTAATTTTAAACGTTGGGCAACAACTCGTGAAATTAGAGGACAAGAAAGAGAATCTGTTACAGAATATGAAACCATTATAAAAACTCCAGAATTTTCATATTTAAATGTATTTCCAAAAACAGGAAGAACACATCAAATTCGTGTTCATATGAAATATGACAATCATCCAATTTTAGCTGATCATCTTTATGCTGGTAAAAATTTTGATAGAGAAAATCCTGAAAAAAATCTAAATTTTGAAATACAAGCATTACATGCTCATAAAATAAAATTTAAAAAATTAAATGGTAAAGAAATAGAATTAAAAACTAATTTACCAAAAGAATTTTTAAAAGCAGAAGAAATTTTAAAAAAAAATATTAATTAATATATTTTTAATTTTTTATAAACTAGATAAAAAATTTGATAACTCTTTTGAAAAATTTTTTATTTTTTCATCGTCTATGATGGAAAGTAAAATTACTGTTTTATCAAATTCTTTTTCAAATTCTTTCTTTTTTTCTTGAGCAATTTCATCAGAAACTAAATCAGATTTTGAAAGAATTATAATTTCTTTTTTTTCTATTAATCCCGCTGAATATTTTTTTAATTCATTTCTAATTTTTTTATATTCCCCCACCATATCATCATATTCAAAAGAAACTAAATGAGCTATAGCTTTTGTTCTTTTAATATGTTTTAAAAATTTATAACCCAAACCTTTTCCATTAGATGCTCCCTCAATAAGTCCCGGAATATCGGCTAAAATATATTTATGAAAAACTCCCAATGACGGTTCAATTGTAGTAAATGGATAATCACCAACTTTTGCATGAGAACTGGTTAATTCGTTTAATAATGTTGATTTTCCGGCAGAAGGTAATCCCACAAAACCCAAATCCACCAAAAGTTCTAATTCAATTAAAAAATCTGATTCTTCCCCACCTTTTCCATCCGTTTGCGTTTCGGGTGTTGTATTACGAGAAGATTTAAAATGTTCATTACCAAAACCACCATTTCCTCCATTCAAAACTTTTATTGTTTCATTTTCTTTTAATAACGAAAATTCACCTTGATCATTTAAATTTTTAATTCTAGAACCAATAGGAACTTCTATAAAAAAATCTTCGCCATTTTTTCCTTCTTTTGAAAATCTTCTTCCATCACCCCCTTTTTCTGCCTTAAATTTTGGATTACCAGTATATTTTGATAAAATAGATAAATTACGCACAGCTTTAAAATAAACATCTCCACC
>JAGLGQ010000003.1 GCA_023143935.1 Minisyncoccota bacterium | reverse complement strand
AATATATAAAAAAAAATATTTCTTTTAATTTAAATTATTATTCGTATTTAAGAAAATATGATGAAATTGAAATTATGGAAATTTTTGTAAAAAAGATGTGGTCTAAATTTAAAAATGATTTTACTTCTTGTAATAAAAATTTTACTTTGGTAGAAAAAAGGTTGAGTAAAAAGTTATGGTGTGGGGAATGTGCAAAATGTGCTTTTGTGAGTTTGCTTTTGAGTAATTTTATTTCAAGGAAAGAACATGAAGAATTATTTAAAAAAGATATGTTTTTAAAAAATGATATTTTAGATAAATTTTACAAAGAGCTTGCTGGTATTGAGGGGTTTAAGCCGTTTGAGTGTGTGGGGACTTCTGATGAAGTACAAAAAAGTATTAAAAAAGCTTTTTTGAGTGGGGAATATCCAGAATTAGAGAATTATATTATTAATTAATTTTTTAATTATATTACAAATATTTTTTTAAAATTTTTTCTGTAACAAAAAATATAATTTTCACAAAGCAAGGCTTAACACATAGAAAATTTTTCTATGTGTTAAACCTTGCTTTGTGAAAAGTAGTTAATAAATAATTTTTAATCTGAAAAATTTAAAATATCATCTAAGGTTGGTTGTGCGATGTTTGGGTTTAAAAGTGATACTGCTAATTTTAAATCTTCTATATCTTTTTTATTTGTAGAGTTTAAATCGTTTTCGGAAATTTCTTTTTCGGTATTTTCAATTCCTAAAGCTTTTTGTAGGCGTTCATTTAATGCTCGGAATTCAAATTTTCTAAAAATTTCTCCAGTTTTTGATAGGTCTAAATTTTCTTTAAATTCTTTTTTTGGTAAAGAAAATTCAATTGGTACATCTTTTTTTATAGTAGCGAGTTCTTTTGAAAAGAGAGCTTCGTCTTTTCCTTCTTTTAGTAAATTTAATATTCTTGGGGTAATTCTACCTTCTTTGTGGTTTTTTACAAAATCTTCATTTCCTTTTTTTAAAGCTTCGTATATTTCTTCAATAGTGCCAAAATTTATGATTAAATTTGTGGCGGTTTTTATTCCAATACCAGCAATTCCGGGGATATTATCTGAAGGGTCTCCAGCAAGTCCTTTATAGTCTATTATTTTAAGGGAATCAAAGCCATATTTTTTTTTGATACTTTTTTGGTCATAAATAATAGTGTCTTTTATTCCTTTTTTTAGAGTATAAATTTTAACTCTTCCGTTATCTACTAATTGTAAGGTGTCCATATCTCCTGTAGCAATAAATATTTCTTTATCTTCATCTTTTTTTAAACCTTCGGTAATTGTTCCTAAAACATCATCAGCTTCGTAACCTTCTTTGTCGTACATAGGAATTCCGAAAGCTTCAAAAATTTCTCTGGATTCTATAATTTGGTCAATTAAATTATCGTCTGTTTTTTTTCTTGTGCCTTTATAATCAGCGTATGCTTCGTGACGAAAAGTTGGTTTTGGTAAATCATAACAGGCGATAATGTAATCTGGTTTTAATTCTGAAATGATGGAAATAAGCATGGCGGAAACTCCATATAAAGCTCCAGTGGGTTTTCCTGAGCGTGTAGCAAAGTCTGGTAGGGCATGATATGCTCTGTGAATTATGGCGTGAGAATCTAAAAGAACTATCTTTTTCATATGTATTATTATACACAATGAGAGAGTTAAAAACAAAATTTTAAGCAGGTATAAGCAGGTCCGGCCTGCTTATTTGTTTATAAATTTTTGAAAAATATGGATAATTTGCAAATATGTTTTTTTGGTGTAATATTTAGTTATCGTGAATTTTAGCTTAAAAAGTAGCATGACTAGCTTAAAAAGTAGCACCACTAGCTTAAAAAGTAGCATGACTAGCTTAAATTGCGTATTATTAATATAAATAAAAAAATATGGATAATATAGATATTGCAACAAATAATGTAAAATCGTATAATTATAGTGAAATTAAAGAGAAAAATCTTGAAATTTTGGAATTGTCAGAAAAAAAATCAGAATTAAAAGTAGAGGGGGAAATTAAAGGATTTTTAAGAGAAGAGGAAAGAATAAAGGCAGTGGCTATTTGTTTTTCTGATATTGAAGGAAGATTTCATATGCTTGATTATGATAAAAACTTTTTTTTAAAGTCAGCAGATAATCTTACATTTGATGGGTCATCTGTACGGGGATTTAGTGAACTTAAAGAATCTGATTTAAGACTTATTCCAGATTGGGGTTCAACAAGAGTAGCTCCTGAAGATATTTTTGGTATTGGTAAGGTGATTATGTTTGCTGATGTTTATGGTAATGATAATAAACCATATCATGCCGATTTCCGTGCTCAATTAAAAGAATATGCAAAAAAACTTGAAAAAACTAAAGGATTAATGCCAATGGCAGCGGCTGAGGTTGAAGGTTTTTTGATGGATGGTCAAGATGCAGAGCAAAATTACACTAAAAGTAGAAATTTTAAACTTATTTCAAGTGGTGGATATTATCATTCTCTTCCTTTAGATAGTTTAAAACAGTTTATAGATAAGGCAGCTACTGTACAAAGAGTAATGGCTTTTAATAATGAAAAGGATCATCCAGAAGTTGCTCCATCACAATTTGAAATGAATTTTTCATATACCGATGTAGTGAGGGCTTGTGATAATATTTCATTATATAAATTAATTTGTAGGCAGGTTGCAGAAAATATGGGAATGACTGCTACTTTTTTACCAAAACCAAAAAAGGGTATAAATGGAAGTGGTATGCATTTAAACATTTCTTTTTCAAAAGGTGGTAAAAATATTTTTTATGATAAAAAAGGAAAAGATGGGTTGTCAAAATTTGCTTGGGATGCAACATCAAAAATTTTAAATCATGCTTCTGAATTATGTCTGATTTTTAATTCTTCTGTTAATTCATACAGAAGACTGGATCCTAATTTTGAAGCTCCTAATCAAATTGAAGTTTCGGCAAAGGATAGGGGGTCTATGATTCGTATTCCTGCTGGAAATGAAAAGACTGCTCGTTTTGAGGTGCGTTCGGTAGCTCCTGATGCAAATTCATATCTTGCGATTTTTTCTATTATAAAAACAATAATTGAAGGAGAAAAAGAAGAGAAAATTGAAAATAAAAGAGAAAGGGTAAAATTTTTATCTAGTAATATTCATGATGCAATTAGGCAATTTAGAAGGGGAGAATTAACAGATAAAATTTTAGGTGAAGAAGCAAAGGAAAGTTATCTTAATTTAAAAGAGGAAGTTGCAGATAGAAGTCCAAAAGAGCTTGGTAGGTATATTAAAAAAGATGAAATTCTTTTTCATCATGAGGTTACGAATCAGGTTTTGTGGGATAAGTTTTAATTTGGGTGTAAAATAATATAAAATAAAAAAAAATGCGTAGCATTTTTTTTTATCTTATTTGGTTAGTTACAAAATAATCTATTGATGGTTTTTTATTGTTTTCAAGATAAATTTCTCTTTTCCAATTGTTTTTTCTTTTTCTTTTTTTCCAGTCAGTTTCTGATTTTCTGTTTTTTACTATAACATCTCTATCTTTTGTTCCGTAAAGCATAAAAATTAAATTAGAATTTTTGGTAATGCATATAAGTTGTATTGGGTTTTCTGTAT
>JAGLGQ010000029.1 GCA_023143935.1 Minisyncoccota bacterium | reverse complement strand
CCGTTTCCTCCATCTCCCGCTTTTGCGTATATTTTTAATTCATCTACAAATGACATGTTATTTTAATTTATTTGTTTTTATTCATTAATCGATGGTAAAGTATTTCCTCTGGAAATTCGTATAGGCATTTTTCATTTTCTTGTTCTGCGCATTGCTCGAACAATCACTCAAAATTCATCTCCCGCTTTTGCGTATATTTTTAATTCATCTACAAATGACATAATTATGTGAATTATAACATACATAAAACAATTGAGAAAAAAGAATTTTCTGGTAAAATATTATTTACTTCTTAAAAACAAGCCGAAGTGGCGGAATTGGTAGACGCGCACGACTCAAAATCGTGTGAAGTAATTCATGAGGGTTCAATTCCCTCCTTCGGCACCAAAAAAAAAACTTCCAAACGGAAGTTTTCTTTAAAAAATAGGACAAAAAAAACGCAAAGGTAAAATTTTGATTTTTGTGGGTTCACTAAATCCATTATACACCAATATCTATCTTTTAGATATTTACTTATTAAATATAAATTGTTAATATATGATTAAAGTAATAATAATAAAAAATATTTATATTTTATAGATAAATTATGCGAAGTGCGACACGGGGTGAAATTAAAATAAGATTAAAATTACAAAAAAAATGAAGCGTCCACAGTTTTATATTTCTTATGTTGAATCTGGAAAATATCGTTTAGATATTCTGGGAGTTAAGCAGTTTGCAAAACTTTATAAAAAGGATGTAAATTATTTTATCAAATAAACATTAATAATTATGAATAAGTTACAAAACAATCATAAAGGGGGGTTAAAAGAAATAATTTTAAAGCTACCTTTTGTGCCAACTTTATCAATTGAACGGAAGAAATTTTTTGTAGGTGTTTTTCTTATTGCTATTACTGCTTTTGTTATAAATATGGGGTTTATTGCTTTGTTCGACGGAATGAATTTTATTTTTTCTATTGTTCTTAGTATTATCTTTTCTTATATAATAGCAATATGGTATACAAAAAGATTTCTAGACATTAAACCAACAACTAATGCAAAAATATTTCAAATTTCATTCTTTGTTTTATTTCTTGCATTAAACATGCTGACATATATTCAAGCTGATATGGCGGCAGAACTTCGAGCCCCTCTTGACCACATAGCACTATATGGATTAGATGCAATCAATGAAGCTCCTGAAGTTAGTGCTACTACTGAAAGGTATGCTGTTCCTGTTTCCATTGCTCGTGCGATAATAGGTATTCCACTTTTGCTTTTTACCCTCTTTTTATTTTTTAAGAAAAGGAAAAAACAAAAGATTGAAAATCGCAAAATAAAAGATAAACATAAAGAAAGTCACGTAGAAGTGATAAATTCAAATAATAATACAGACATTAAATATTTAGTAACTTCTTTTCTAAAAAAACATAAGAAAAAGATAATAGCATTATCTTTTTCGATAATCTTAATCTTTGCTGGCGTACAGTTTTATATAGACTACGTTAATTATACGTATAAAAACATAAAAGAATGTGAGTCACATATGGATTTACTGGAGTATTCTTCAGATAAAAGGGCGTATTACCATGTAAATAAACTTAAAGCATCTTCTATTAGAAAAGAAGAGGGTGAAGATATGTTTTGGGCAAGATTTAAAGGTGCCTTAAAAAATAATGATGGTAAATTAGATCTTGAAAGCTGGGAAATATATCCAGAAACAGCTTCTTGGTATACAAATAGGCATGATTTTTGTGAAGAAAAAAAGCCTTTCTTAAAGTATTATTTTAATTTTTAATTTCTATTTTTCAAAAAAATACAGCTTATGACAACCCGTGAGACTAGAAAAAAACTAAAAAAGGAACCGCAAGATATAAATACTCTACATCGTTACTATATCTATGCAATTAGCATGAAGTCTCACTTTGAAGAGATTTTAAAAAACGAACAGAACACAAAAGAGCAACAAATTATGAGAGACATGTATATGTCCCTCTGGTATGGAATGCTCTATGTGGTAGTTGAGGGGTGGCAACAGTTAAAGTTAACAGATGAGAAAATAAATAAATTACTAAAATCTAATAATATCAAGCTATTGAAACGATATAGAAATGGTACTTTCCATTTTCAAAAAAACTATAACGACGACAGGTTTAAAGATTTTTTTAATGAGCCCACAACTGTTGAATGGTCTCGCTCCTTAAATAAACATTTGGGGAGATGGTTCTTGGAGAATTTAAAAAAGCAAAAATAAACTATGAGCATATCACAATACACATTTCTTTTTTCTGATATAATTTGGTTTTTTACTTTTGAAGCTCTTTTGTTTTCAATTGCATTATGGGCGTTTCTTAAGACTAGTATTTTAAAAGAAAAAAGTCTCATTAGTGGAGTATTTAGAGGTAATGAGTCACAAAAGTTCTTTGCTAAAATTACTACTGCATTTTTAACTATCGCTGTTTCTGTGATTTTTGGCATTACAACATTTCCACAAGATGGAAAAGTTTTGCTTTACATTTTGAATATTATTTTGGTTACATATTTATGTATGTGGAATGGTTGGTCTACAAATAAACTTATGGGTATAAAAGCAAAACTAGAAAAACGAAACTACAATCCGCATGGATAAAACAAAACTTTAATTGAAGTCGCTAAGCGAGCCACGAGAACAATGAACTGACCCAAAAAAAGTAGATAATTTTAAAGAACATCCATTTTTTTTTATTACAATTAAAAATAATAAAAAAACAACAAAATATTTTGTTGTTTTTTTTTTTTTGTTTTCTTTAAAAAATTATTTTAAAGTAACAGTTGCTCCAGCTTCTTCTACTGCAACTTTAAGTGCTTCCGCATCATCTTTAGATGCTCCAGCTTTTAAAATTGATGGTGCACCATCCACCAAATCTTTTGCTTCTTTAAGTCCAAGACCTAAAGCACTCTTTACCGCTTTAATAACTGCAATTTTTGAACCTCCAACTTCTGTAAGTTCTACATCAAATTCAGTTTTTTCTTCTCCTGCTCCAGCATCTCCACCAACTGCAGGTCCTGCTGCAACTGCTGTTGCAGATACTCCAAATTTTTCTTCAAAAACTTTTACAAGTTGATTTAATTCCATTACAGAAAGATTTTCTATTTTTTCTACAATTTCTTTAAATTCTGCAGGAACTTCAACTTCTTTTTTTTCTTCTTCCTCCACTACTTCTCTCGTTTCTTCAACAGGAGTTTCTTTAACTTCTTCTGTTTTTTGTTCTTCAGTAGCTTGAACTTCTTCCACTACTTCATCTTTTTTTACTTCGTCTGTCATAATAATTTATTATTTTTTATAATTTAAATTTTTTAAAATAATGAAATTTTATAAATTTCATATTTTAAGCCTTTTTTTGTGCTATTTGATCTAATGCAATGGCTGTTCTTTGAATTGGCGAATTTAAAATGTTTACAAACATACCTCTCAACACATCAAGTGATGGAATATTTGCAATTTCTGTCATTTGAGCTTTGTTTTGAAATTTATTTTCAAACACCCCCCCAACAATTTCCATTTTATCTCCCAATTTTTTTGACCATTCTCTGATTTTTTGTGCTGGAGCTGTTTCTTCTTCTGAAGAATAAGCTAAAGCAATTTCACCATCAAGTTCTGGTATTTCCCCATCAACATTTGAATCTAAAGCAGCTTTTTTTATAAGAGTCTTTTTAATAACTGTATATTTTACACCGCTTTCATGTAAATCACCCCTCAAATCTTTTATATCGTTTCCTTCTACTCCTGAAAAGTGTACTAACACAGCAGACTTTGAATCATTAAAAATTGCATTTGCTTTTTTTAAATCTTCTTCTTTTCTTTGTCTTGTTACTGCCATAATTTTTTAATTTATTGTAAAAAAAACTTTCACCTAAATGAAAGCCAGAAAATAGTATTACAAAAAAAATTTGTAAACCTCGGTAGGAATTATTTAGATAATATTATCTAAAACCCACTTTCTCTGGTTTTCTTTTACTTGTATATAATAACATTTTTCATTAAAAAAACAAGATAAATCTTGTTTTTTAAAAACTTTTGCTAAAATTATTATTTTTTACTTACAATATTGGCATAACCCTGTATAGCTTGTAAAATATCTGTTGGAATCATCCAAATTGTTGTATTTGATTGATCAGACGATAAATCATTTATGGCTTGAAGAGTCCTTAGATGCATTGCCCCTGGAGTTTCGTTTAATTTTCGAGCAGCTAATGATAAATTGTCCGCTGCCAGTTTATCCCCTTCTGCTTTAATAATAACTGCCCTTTTTTCTCTTTCTGCCTCTGCTTCTTTTGAGATTGTTCTCTTTAAATTTTCTGGAATTATTACATCTTTAAGCTCTAAAGCTTCAACATCTATTCCCCACCTATCTGTTTTTGCGTCCAACTCTGTTTTAATTTTTTCTGCAATTTCTGCTCTTTTTTGTAAAAGTTCATCTAAAGTTTTTTCACCCACAGAATTTCTCATTGTAGTTTGTGCTATTTGAGAAATTGCATAATAAAAATTTTCTACTTCCAAAATAGCTCTATCTGCCTCTGTAATTTTATAATAAACCACAGCGTTAATACTTACTGGAATATTATCTCTTGTAATTACTTCTTGATCAGGTACATCTACTGCTTTTGTCCGAATATCCACCTTTTGCATAGATTGAAAAATTGGAACAACAATTCTCCACCCCGGATTTTTAATTCCCGTAAATTTACCCAAAGTAAACATTACTCCTCTTTGATATTGATTAATTTGTCTTACAAAAAACACAAAAAACAATACAACTACCACAAAAATAAAACCTAAATTTTCCATATTATTTAATTAAAATTACTTGTTAATTTCTTTTATTTTAGCATAATGTTATATAAGTGTATATAACATT
>JAGLGQ010000028.1 GCA_023143935.1 Minisyncoccota bacterium | reverse complement strand
CAACTCTCACTCACTTATGTTATAATAATTCTATGTTTAGAGTAATAGGATTACAAAATTCAGAAGAAAAATACCAAGATACTCCACATAATATTGGTGGTCAAATTTTAGAAAAAATCTGGCAAAATAATCCAGATGTTTTTTCTAATTTTTATTTTAATAAAACTAAAAATTCTAATATTTCCGAAGGGATATTCAAAAATAAAAAAATTGAATTAATCTTTCCTCAAACCTTCATGAATCTTTCAGGAAACTCTCTTCCAAAAAATATTCTAAAAAATGATATACAAAAAATCATAGTACTTCATGATGATATTGATTTACCTTTTGGAAAAATAAAAATTGTCTTTGGGCGAGGTGACGGTGGACACAATGGACTTAAAAGTATAATTAAAAAAATTAATTCTAAAGAATTTATCCGTATAAAAATAGGAGTTTGTCCATTGAATTTTTTTGGGAAATGTAAAAAACCATCTGGAGAAAATTTAAATAGATATTTAGTAAATAAAAAATTACCAACAAAATACATAAAACAATATTCAGAAATTGCTAAAAAAATTGAGAAAATAATTTTTGAAATAATGAAAAATGATTATAAAAAAACAATGAATAAATTTAATTAACATTAAATTTTAAAAAAATAAACAATTATTATAAAATAATTGTTTTTTTTTTTTTATTATTTTATTTTTCCATAAATACCGATCCAAATTCTGAAGCCGTAAATATAACAATTCCATTTTCATCTTCTACTCTTAATTTTGCTTTTCCAAAACTATTATTTTTTTTACAAAGATATCCTTTTGCAATAAATCGTCCATTGAAATCTTCCTTTTTATCTCTCCAAATAGCTTCTGGAGTAAAATTTATTTCTTTAATATTTCTAAAAATTGTATTTTTTCCACGTATTTCTGAAGCTAAACATGCAATCTGAGCAGCGGCATCTATTAAACATTCAAGTCCTGTTAATTTTTTACCTCTATCTATTTTTATATTTCCCTGAAAAAGAACCTTTTGGGTTTTTTCTTCAGGTAAACCCAAAAACATTCTTTGGCAATCTTCCGCAAATAAAAAATCACCACGATGGGGAATAATTTTTTTTACATCTTCTGGTTTAATATAAAATTCAGGTTCTTGTGAAAAAATATGTTCAATTCCACCTTTTTTTGAAATTATTTGCATTCTATCAAAATCCAAAAAATGTTCATCATTTATTTTTATACCTTTTTTTTCAATAAAAGATTTTTTTATATCACATGTTACAGTTACATATAATTTTTGTTTATTATTATTTTCAAAAAGAAAACTTTTTTTTAACTTATCCGTTATTTCTTGACCTTTTCCAACTTCCATATTTGGCTTAAGCATTTCAGAAAATTTTACATTATAAAATTTATTTGCTTCAAATTCTCCCCCAAGAACAAATCTCATTAAATAAACTCCTGGTACAATTCCCATATGCTCTTCTTCTATTTCTTGTTTTTGCACTTCATATACCCCTTTTTTAATTTCCTTAAAAAATCCTCCCATATTTGCTCGGTCATATTCCCTTATCCTCGGTGGTTTTTCCATTATTAAACTCATATTTTTTTAATTTATATATTTTAAATTATAACACTGTTTACAATTTATGTAAATAAAAAAAACCAGATTTTTTAAAATCTGATTTTTTTAAAAAATTTTATAAAATTATAAGTTTCCTAAATAATTCATAATTATTTCCGTAGTTTCATCTCCAATAGTTCCTATATTTTCATTAATTTCTGAATGTGTAGCATCCACACCATGAATCTCACTATTTTTATTTTCAGCCCTTAGTTTTTCATCGAAATGAATGGCAGTTGGTTTAGTACTTGTATCATCATTTGAATGAATAATAAGAAAATCAGGAATAGCTTTTTCTTCAGTAATATAATTAATTGGAGAAGCTATTCTTAACCCATAAACTTCATCACCAAAAATAGGTTTATAAATAATATTAAATTTAAACGGATAACTCTCTTTTATCTCAATAATATCTAAACCAGCAGAATCTAAAAGAACGGTTGATTTTATATTATCTAATTTTAAATTTACAGATTGTAAATATGTTTGACGAGTTGATAAAAGAGAAACTAAATGTCCTCCAGAAGAATGTCCCATTAAAATAATATTATCTTCATCACCATCATAATCTCCTGCATTATCATAAACCCATTTTACAACTGATGCAACCTTTCCTGCTTGTTGATGATATCCATCATCTGGATGTAACTCATATCCCACAGAAACAAATACAAAATCATTTTCTGCAAAATAATCTGCTTTTTCCATATAATACGACTTATTACCAATTTTCCATGCACCCCCATGGACAAAAATTATTACTGGTTTATCTGTATTTCCATCATCTTTTCTATAAATATCTAATTTACAATCATCACAATTTGTTGTATATAAAATATTTTCTATTTTTTGAACTTCAAATACTTCCTCTTCCACCTCTTCTTTTATTTCACCTGAAATTTGTAATTTTATAATTTCTTTTAATCCCCCAACTATTTCTTTGGCATTTTCAAAATACACCCTAATATCTTTTATAATTAATTTATAATTATTTCTAACTTGATTATAATCTTTTTTTAATCTATCGATATCAACATCTTCTGGATTAAATCTATTAACATCCCTCCCCAAATCATCAATTTTCTTTTTTATATTTTCAATATATTGCTCCCCCCTCAATCTTTTTGTTTCCCATATCAACATATCTTTCTTGATATTTTTTAAAACACTTATTCTTATTTTTAACTTTTCACTAATTCTTGTAACTTTAACTTCATAAGCATTTAATTTTCTCAATGCATTTTCCAATCTTTGCTTTGTTAAAACTAACATTTGCAACCTCAACATTTCATTATTTCTTTTTTTTTCTAAATCAA
>JAGLGQ010000027.1 GCA_023143935.1 Minisyncoccota bacterium | reverse complement strand
ACAAAACATACTATAAAAAATATTACTAATAATAATACTACTGATAATTTTTTCATGTTAAATAAATAATAAATATAATTAATAATAAAATTTTTTCTTTTTTATACTATTAATAATAACATAGAAATAAAATATTTTATATAATTTTTTAAAAATGTCTATTAAACATATGTTACAATACCTTTCATGTTAAATTATAATGAAGTAAAAAGAGGAAAAATTATTAAATACAATAATGAACCCCATAAAGTCATGACGAGTTCTATCGCTAAAAAAAATAGAAACAAACCTCATAATCAAACAAAAATAAAATCTTTAATATCCGGAAAATCGCTAGATGTTACTTTCCATGCTTCAGAAAAAATAGAAGAAACTGTAGTAGAAAAAATAGAAATAAAATATCTATACCAAAAAAGTCAAGAAGTATGGTTTTGTAAAGCAAATGATCCAACAAATAGATTTACTCTAAATTTTATAGAAATAAAAGACCAACTACAATATTTAAAACAAAATGATGTAATTAATGGAATGTATTATAATGATAAAATTATCGGTTTAGATATTCCCGTAAAAGTTGAACTTATTGTAAAAGAAGCTCCGAATGCCGTAAAAGGAAATACTTCATCAGGAGCAAAAAAAAATATTATATTAGAAAATAATTTAGAAATTCAAGCACCACTTTTTGTAGAAATTGGTGATATTATCTCTATAAATACAGATACAGGAGAATATTCTGAAAGACGAAAAGCCTAAAAATAAAAAACCTCAGCCAAAACTAAGACTTTTTCGGTATTTACTCAACAAAAACAATAAAACAATCATAAAATAAACATTCACAATATCAACCTTATTTTGTCATTTTATATATCCAATTCTTTTAACACATCATCCAAATCTATATCCAACTCATTTAATCTTCTAGAAATTTCTTCCACATCAATTTCATTTAAATTAATTTCTTGATCATCTTTGTTAATATATATCTCTGTGTTATCTTTATTTATTAAAATTTGCTCTTTTCCTTTATTTTCAAATGCTGAACTAAAGATTAAATAAGCCGAAAAAGACAAAACTACTAAAATAACTATAATTGCTACTATTGGTCCGTATTCTCTTTCTTTTTTATATTCTTGCATCTTTCTATTTATTTAAAATATTTTTTATTTCTTCAATTACAATCTTAATATCTTTAAAAACTTCTTGGATTTTTTCCTTAGAAACTTTTAATTCCTCTTGTGCGTTCCCCACACTATTTTTAATTTCTTCTTTATCCTCTAAAATTAATACCATATTAAACTTAAGCCACGCTATAATTTTATGTTCTTGTGCCAATTCTAAATTTTGTTTAATTAAATTTATTCTATCTGTTATTGATGTCGTATCTACTCCACCATCATTTAAAGTATTTACTGTACTAAATATCTTTTCATATACCAATTCTCCTTTTAATATAAAATAATCAAATTTTTCAAAAACTTCTTTAGATTTCTTTGAAATAACTTTTTCTTTTTTTATATTTTCTTGTTCTAACTCCTTAACCACTTGAGCCTTAACCAATGGAGCAATTTGATTATGAAAAACAGATTTTCTATCCTCTTCAGTTTTAGCTAATTGTACAGATTTTACAATTGCCTCTGATACAACAACGGCTTCTTGATGCATCAACTCTCCAGAAACCTTTTTTTTAATACCTACAAAAAATTTAGGTACAATATCAGCGATTACTGAATCTTGTTTTGTTAAATCACCATCACTATCATTAGAAAAATTTTTTTGAAAAATAATATCCTCACAAACCCCAAAATACAATATTTCAGCAT
>JAGLGQ010000026.1 GCA_023143935.1 Minisyncoccota bacterium | reverse complement strand
CACAGAACCCACAGAACCCACAGAATCCGAAGAATTTACAGAGAATCAAGGAGTTATTGGGGATATGGAGGAAAATATTACTCCAAATATTACAGAAACACCAACACAAAATCAAGAAAAAGAAGAAATTGATGCTCCGGGAGATTCTTTGTATGAAGAATTTTTAAAATCTAAAGATAAATTTGAGGAAGCAAAAAGTAAAATGTATCAAAATGATCAAAAAAATGTTCCAGAAAAATCAAATAATTTTTCAGAAAACACGGATCAGTTTATGACACATAAAACCAATGAAGATGGAAATTTTACACAAGCAATTAATGAAGAATTGGGGGATTTAAGAAGTGAAGCTGATAATTTAAGAGCAGGTCCCGCAAGTTTATCTGAAGTTAAAATGAACAATTTATCCATGGGTTCTGATTTTTTAACCAAAAAAACAACTAATGATAGACCGCAAAATATAACACCAAATATGGATATAAATAATAGTATGACAAATGACAATGGTGGTCAAGAAAATTCTTTTAGTAATAACCCTACTTTTTAATTGAAATGGAAGAAAAAAAAAACATTTTTATTTTATTAGAATCAAAAGCAGAAGAACTTGAATTGATTAATTTTTTCATGAAATCTTGTCCAAATTTTTCAATTTATTTATTTTTTTGGGATACCCACAAAGAAAGTTTTTTTTCAAAAGAAAAAAATATAAAAGATATAGAATCAGAATTATTTTCAGCCGATATTGTAGTAAATTTATTACCAAAACAGAGTCAAATTTATAGAGAAATAGGACAAAAATTAGAAAAAATGAAACTTTTAAAATGGCAAAATTCTATTGCCACAAATCTTTTGTTTTTACAAAAAAGTAATATAAAAAAATTATTTGAAAAATTTAATATAAAAACACCTGTTTTTAAAAAAATTTCTAAAAAAGAAAAAGCAGGAGAATTATTTTTAAATTTTCCCCAACCATCTAGAATTTTTTCAAAAAGTAATGATTATTTTTCAGAGAAATTAGAGTCATTAAAGGATATAGAAGGTGTTTTTAATGTTATAAATATTTCTGATGAATCTTATTACATAGAAGAATATGTAGAGGGGATAGATTGGTATGTTTTTATTTTTAAAGATGGTGATGAAATAAGGTCATATTTCATAGAAGATAATAATAATAAAACTATAGATTTTGAAGATACAGTTCAAAAAATAGATGAATTGAGTAAAAAAGTATTTTTAGATTTTGGAATAGAAAAATTTGCTTTATTAAATATTAAAAAAACAAAAAAAGGTAAAATATATTTTTTAAATATTTTTTCAGATTTATATATTTTTAATAATTCAAAAAAAGATATTATTGATAAAATTTTTGAAAAATATGATTTAAATCTTAG
Source organism: Minisyncoccota bacterium (assembly GCA_023143935.1). Classification (GTDB taxonomy): domain Bacteria; phylum Patescibacteriota; class Minisyncoccia; order Phycocordibacterales. Next base: position 1,868 of record JAGLGQ010000026.1, on the reverse strand, counting down.
GGATTTTTTACAAAGTATTTATAATATTTAAAATACTTATGCTAAAAGATATACTAAAGGCATGGCGATCATAGCAAAAGCAGTGATAAAGCCAATAGTTCCCCACACGATTGTTATAATTTTTTTTGATTTTTTTCCGTACATATTATAATATAATATCATGTCATTACAAAAAAGAAAAACCCCCCAAAAAACTATTAAACGACAAAGATTTTTTTTAAATTATGTTTTTTTTCAAAAATTAAAAATATCTTTTCTGTTGCTTATTTTTATGGGGCTTTTTGTTTTTTTATTATTCCACAACTTTTTTTTATTTTTAGAGTTTAAAGAATCAAAAAATAGAAATGATAGTATAACAAAAGAAATAAATAAAAAACAGGATGTAAAAAAAATTTTAGAAGATGATATAAATTTTTTAGATACAGAAATGGGAGTGCAAGGGGCAGTTTTGGAGCAGAGTTTTTTAAAGAGAGAAGGTGAAAAGGTTGTAGAGATCATTGATTTTTAAAGCTTTTTTAAAAATGATGTAAAACGGTACAAAGTATCTGTGGAAAAAAATGTGGAAATCGTTATTTTTCAATAGTTTCGCAAGGTTTGACTTTTTCATTTTTTTCAGGAAATCGTCGTAGCCCTTTTAAATACGTACCTTTGACAATATTCCTTTTTTTATGTTACACAACAAAAATTTTAAAAAATATTAGTAATACACAGCTTTTACGTTTAAAATTTAAATAAATATTTTTTGCAAAAGCTATTTTTATAAGTATAATTAGATTAATTATGTTGTATTTAGATAATGTTTCCAAAAGTTATGATTATGGAAAAAAGACAATAAGAGAAATAACTTTAAGTATAGATAGAGGGGAATTTGTTTCTATAGTTGGATATTCAGGGGCAGGAAAAACAACTCTTTTAAAACTTGTTTTGGGTGAAATAAAGACAACATCAGGTCAAGTTTATTTTGATTCTACAAATATAACAAAACTTAATCATATACAATTAAATAAGTATAGAAGAAATATAGGAGTAATATTTCAAGATTTTAGATTAATTGCAAATAAAACTGTTTTTGAAAATGTAGCTTTTGCAATGCATGCTGCGGGTAAGTCAGAAATTGATGTAGAAAAAGATGTGCCTCATGTTTTGAAATTAGTTGGGTTATGGGAAAAAAGAAACGCTTTTCCGAATGAGCTTTCGGGAGGGGAAAAACAAAGGGTTGCTATAGCAAGAGCTATTGTTAATAATCCAGATTTAATTATTGCAGATGAGCCAACAGGTAATTTAGATCCAGTAAATGCAGTAGATATAGTGGATATATTAAAAAAGGTTAATTCTTTTGGTACAACTGTGATTTTAGCCACACACGATAAAGGAATTGTGAATACCTTGAGAAAAAGAGTTGTTACAATAGATAGGGGAAAAATTACTCGCGACGATAAAGATGGTACATTTATTTTGTAACTTTAAATATTAATTTATGTTTATTACTTTAAAAAGAATTATAAAATCAGGAACAAAGACTTTTTTAAGAAACGGGTTTCTTTCTGCTTCTTCAATATTAGTTATGACAATTGCCCTACTGTCTGTTTTATCTTCTGTTTTTTCAACAGTACTTCTTGAATCTGGTGTTGAACAATTAGAATCAAAAATTGATATTAACATTTATTTTAAACCAGATGCTCCCATTGAAAAAGTTTTAGAACTTAAAACTCTTATAGAAAATTTACCACAAGTCGATAAAGAGCAAAGTAATTATATGTCTAAAGATGATATTTTGGAAGAATTCAAAAAAAGACATCAAGATAAGGTTAGTATTTTAGAATCTTTAGATTTTGTAGATTCTAATCCATTTGGGGCAATTTTAAATA
>JAGLGQ010000025.1 GCA_023143935.1 Minisyncoccota bacterium | reverse complement strand
AAAGTACCAATTTGAGCTACTTTTTCAGTACCGTATTTTTCTCTAGCATAAGCCAACATCTCATCACGACCATCAGAAGCAAAATCCATATCAATATCTGGAGCTGAGGGGCGTTCTGGGTTTAAAAACCGTTCAAAAGGGAGTTTATATTCAAAAGGGTTAAAATGAGTGATACCCGTTGCAAAAGTAGTCATTGACCCAGCTACAGACCCCCTAATACTTGTAAGAATATTTCTTTTTTTTGCTTCACGAAGAAAATCCGCTACGATTAAAAAATACACAGAATATCCCTTATCTGCAATAACTTTTAATTCATAATTTAATCTTTCAATTGTTTTTTCATCTTTTTCAATACCACGCTCTTTCAATCCGTCAAATGCCCATTCCCGCAATCGTTCATCAAAAGATTTATCAGTTTTTTCTAATGCAGGAAATGTCCATTTTCCTAATTCTAATTCAACATTACATTTTTCTTCAATTTCTTTTGTATTTGAAATTGCTTCAGAAATATTTGAGAAATTTTTTATCATTTCTTTTTCGGTTTTATATGAAAAGTCATCGGTTTCATTATGAAAACCACCACCAGAACGAACTGAACCAATATCGGTTAGAGTATCTCTTGCTTTTTTTTGTTCTTTTTCTATATAATAAAAATCTGAAGTGGCAACTAATTTTACTTTTTTTTCTTTTGCAAAATTTATAATTTTTTCTTTTAATTCATCTTGTCCAGTTATTTCTGGGTGATGAGTTATTTCAAAATATAAATCGTCTTTAAAAATTTTTGAATAAAAATTAAATACTTCTTCTGCTTTTATTGTATTATTTAATTTTAAATGAGCCGATGTTTCTCCAGAAAAATGCGGAATTATTGCAATAAGACCTTCTGAATATTTTTCAATTAATTCTCTGTCAATTCTTGGTTTATAATAATAACCATCAATAAATGCTTGGGAAGTTAGTTTCATTAGGTTTTTATAACCTTTTTCATTTTTTGCTAATAAAATTAATCTATATCTTTTATTATCAATTCTTGCTTGTTTATCGAGACGAGTTCTAAGGGCAACATAAAAATCAACTCCAACAATAGGTTTTATATTTTTTTTTTTAGCTTTTTTGTAAAATTCAATGGTTCCGTACATTACTCCATCATCAGTTAAGGCAATAGCAGTAGCTTTGTCTTCTTCGGCTTTTTTCAGAATATCATCTATTTTCGGTAGAGCATTTAAAAGAGAATAATGTGAGTGAGAATGTAAATGAGTAAATTTTGACATAAAGTCATTATATCAAAAATTAATTTAAAAGAAAAAACATTGACGGTCAATAATAAACATATATAATATAATAAAATATTTATGACAAGAGAAAATTTAGAAAGAAAACCGAGTGAGTGTCCAGAAAAGTTTTTGAGAGGTTTTCCAACGGAAAAAAGTTCGTGGGGAGAGGTGGGGGGTTCAATTGAAGAAATTCCAGAATTAAGTTTAGAAGAAATAGAAAAAAATATAGAGCGTATGGAGAAGGTTATTGATGAAGCTTTAAAAAATAATAAAGATAAAAATGTTTTAAAAATATCCGAAGAAGAAATAAAACTTTTTGAATATTATTTATTTTTATTGAAAGAACAAAAAAAAGAAAGAACAAAAAAAATAGCGTAAAGTAGAGATTATAATTTGAGAGTATAAAAATATGTGGAATATGAAAGTAAAAAATAAGATAATAGATAGAATATTTTTTTAGTTAATAATTACACAAGCAGCGTTATAGCGTTGCTGGTGTGATTATTTTTTAAAGGGGATTAATTGTTGATTGTAAAGATTGACAAAAATATATTATTATGTAATTATAATAATATTAAAAATTTAAAAAAATATGGAAAAAAAATCAGAGTTAAAAAATGCGATAGGAAGCCTCGCAAAGCAATTAAAAACAGCTCGAAATGCGGAAGAATTTTATTCTAATTTGTTAGAGGATGTATCGGATAAATTAAAGAAAGAAGCTATTAATGCATGGGATGAGTTATTATTAAAAGAATACGAAGAAAATAAAAAAGCACGGACAAAATTAGAAAAAATTTTAAAGAAATTACAACAAAAGGTATTTGGAGATATTAAAAATCAAATAATTTAAAAAATTATGAATTCAAATGTTATTTTTAAGAAATCTTTAGGGGGTTCAGAAAGTTCAGGGCTTGAAACTTATAGGTCTGTAGTTGGGGGGTTAGTGGCGGAAAGATTAAAAATTAGAGAAAGATATGTAGAAGAAATTTTGAGGGAGTTGAGATTAGATTCACTAAATATTGAAAATAAAGTTTTGAAAGAAACTAGTAAGTTTTTAGTATCATTAGAAAGGGGTAATAAAAATATTTGGCAATTAACGAATTTAGAGGTTTTAGAAATACTTGATAAGATTTTATTAAAATTAGAAAAAAATTCTTTAATAAAACCACAAAATAAAGCTTTAGGAATTATTAATGGGCTTTCACGGAGTGATTTATATGTTTTGAAAAAAGAGTTATTAAAAATAACCGTGTAGATTTGGAAAAAACATTTGTTACGTAGCATGCTACGTAACAAAAAAAATCCCGAAGGGATTTTTTTTGTATATTTTATAATGTTTTAATTATCTCGGCGAATTGTTCCTTGAAATAATAACTTTTATTTTTTCTATTGCTTTAGCAATATTTTCTTCATCTCCCAAAACTAAAATATCACCATTGTCTTCTATGTTTATTTTTGTTTCAGTGTCTTTCTGAATTCCTTTAATAGTAACTCCTTTTGAACCAATAATTAAACCAATTTTGTTTGGTGGAATTTTTATCATTTTTGACCTTGGTACTGATTCGGGAAGTTCGTTTGGTTTTGGAATTTCTTCTTCCATTTTTTCTAAAATTTGAATTCTGGCATTTTTTGCTTTTTCTATGGTTTCTTTAATAATTTTTAAATTAATTCCATCAATTTTTAAATCAAGCTGAATAGCATTAATTCCTTTTGTGGTTCCAGCAACTTTAAAATCCATATGGCCATAATAATCCTCTATGCCTTTAATATCTGTAAGAAGTTTGTAACTTTCCTCAGATTTATACACTAATCCAATTGCAATTCCCGCAATATGAGATTTTATGGGTACTCCTCCATCTCGCAAAGCTAATGAAGAAGCACAAACGGCAGCCATTGAAGTTGAACCATTTGAGCTAAAGACTTCCGATACCAATCTAATAGTTTGCGGAAAGTCTAATTTTGATGGTAATATACCATTTAAAGCTTTTTCTGCCAATGTTCCATGTCCCAACTCTCTTCTTTTTGGACTTCCTAATCTAGAAGTTTCACCAGTTGAAAATGGAGGAAAATTATAATGATGCATAAATCTTTTTTCAGTTTGAATTTCCATTTGGTCTATCATTAAAGCATCTTCTATTCCACCCAAAGTTAAAAAAGTCATAACATGAGTTTTTCCTCTATAAAAAAGACCTGTTCCATGAACAATATTAGAAAAATCACC
>JAGLGQ010000024.1 GCA_023143935.1 Minisyncoccota bacterium | reverse complement strand
TTTCTTCATCTTTAATTTTAAAATTTTCTTCTTTAATTTTTAAATTAAATTCTTTTTCTAAATTTTCATCAAATTCACCATCTTTAACAAAATCCATTTTAAATTTTTCTAAAAAAGTTTCTTGAAATATTTTTTCTAAAAATTCAATATTTTTTTTATCTGATTGATAAGTTAATTTTTCTTTTCCAATTTCAGATGCTATTTCCTTAATTTTTTTAGAAATTATTGTTGTTTCTAAAATTGCTTGTTCTGTAATTTGTAAAAAATCCTCTTCTGGTATTTCTTTTGATTCAGTTTCAATCATGGAAATTTTATCATCATGTCCAGAAAAAACAGATTTAAAAATATTTTCTTCTTTTTTTATTTCTGTAAAATTTGGATTGAAAAGTATTTGTCCGTTACTATCTTTTGTAATTCGGATTGCCCCTGTAGGTCCATTCCAAGGTATATCAGATGTTGCCAATGCCAATGAAGTACCATTTATTGCCAAAATGTCAGGATCATATTTCCCCAAAGATAAAACTGTAATAATAACTTGAATTTCATTTTTTAAATCTTTTGGAAAAAAAGGTCTAATACTTCTATCTATTATTCTTGAAGTTAAAGTCGCTTCTGTAGATGGTTTTCCTTCTCTTTTTCTATATCTACCCCCCATAATTTCTCCTCGAGCATAATATTTTTCTAAATAATCTACACGAAGTGGAAAATAATTTTTACGAGATAATTCTCCCATGGTTGCAGTTACTAATATTTTTGTTTCTCCTTGCGATACTAAAACCGAACCGTTTGTTTGTTCTGCTAAATCTGTAAATTCAAAAATCATTTTTTCAGAATTTTGTACAGATATTTCGTATTTTTTTAATTCCATATTTTTTTATTGTAACAGATAATATAAATTTTTTTTATATTTTATAAAAATGTCGTTGGGGAAAAGTAAAAATGAAATATTAAAAATATGTTAAAATGTTTTTTATATATGGAAATATTTTTTGAAACTTTTTTAAATCCTTCAAATCAAATTTATCAAATTTTAATCTCAATATTTTTGGGAGTTTTTGTTGGATTAAGAAGAGAGATGTTTTTTCAAAAAGAAAAAATGATAGGATTGATGGGTATTAGAACTTTACCATTGTTTGCGCTTTTGGGTACTATTTCTACTTTTTTTGATGATTTTAAGTATCTCCCTGTTTTATTTTTTTGTGGATTATTTATTTTTATTGCCATTGCATATTTTAACGGGGTATTTAATCTTAAAAGATATGGGCTTACTTCAGAAATTTTGGGTTTGATTATGTTTTGGGTGGGTGTATTAATTGGGTATGAAAAAATTCTTTTAGCTATAATTATAACCATAATTTTAGCAATATTTTCTGCATATAAATATCAGTTTCATGCTTTTGCAAAAGATTTTTCTTTTCGTGAATGGTCGGGAGCTTTACAGCTTATTATTGTATCTGCTTTAATATTGCCATTATTACCCAAAGAAGCAATTGATCCTTTTGGTATTTTCATTCCTTTTAATGTATGGCTTATTGTAATTTTAATTTCAGGAATTAGTTTTATAGGATATTTTTTTCAAAAATATCTCGGTAGTAAAAAAAGTATTCTAGTTACTTCTTTTTTGGGAGCCATTGTTTCTAGTACTGCCACCACTATTTCTTTATCAAATAAAAGTCATGAAACAAAGAGAATAAATCTTTTGGCCGCAGGAATAATGCTTTCGGTTTTTGTGATGCAGTTGAGAATTATTGCTGAAATTATAATTATTTCGCAAGATTTTAGTTTTAAATTTATTGCTATTTCTTTGTCTATGTTGTTACCAGCATTATTTTTCTTTTCTTATTTTTATATAATGGATTCAAAAAAAAAGCAAAGAGTTTTAAAAGAAAAAGTAGATGAAGTTAAAAGTCCTTTTGAAATATTACCCGCTTTAAAATTTGCTGTTATTTTTATTGTAATTTTATTTGCAGTATATTTTGGAAAATATTTTTTTGGTGATTGGGGCGCATATTTTGCAGCTTCTTTGGCTTCTTTGGTGGATGCTGATGCTGTTGTATTATCTATTTTAGAATCTTTTAAAATTTCAAAAATAGAAATTGGATTTGTGGTTGATATTATAATGATTGCTGTTGTGGTAAATACTTTAATTAAGCTTTTTTATGTTTTTGTATTGGGAAACAAAAAATTATTTAAAAAAGTTTCACCAGCTATTTTTATAACTTCTTTAGTGGGATTTATTGTATTTTTATTTTTATAAAATTTAATAGATTTTTTAAGTTTATGTTAAAATAGAAAATAATGAAACAAAAAACAGCTTTGGATATTCTAAAAACTGGAAAAAATATATTTTTGACTGGTTCTGCTGGTACAGGTAAAACTTTTTTATTAAGAGAATATATGGAATATTTAAAAGAAAGGGGAGTTTCTCCAGCCGTGGTAGCTCCCACTGGAATTGCAGCGTCACATTTAAACGGTATTACAATTCATTCTTTTTTTGGGCTTGGAATAATTGAAGATGTAGATGAGCGTTATTTAGATAATTTATTACAAAGAAAATATCTTCATCAAAGATTATCAAAATTGAAAGTTTTATTAATAGATGAAATATCTATGGTTTCCCCAAAAATTTTTGAAGCAGTAGATAAAATTTTAAAAGCCTTTAAGTTTTCTAATCAACCATTTGGCGGTGTACAAATAATTGTATCTGGAGATTTTTTTCAACTTCCTCCAATTACTAGAAAAAGAGAACAAAAAAAATTCGCGTGGCAAAGTCCTATTTGGAAAGATTCTTCTTTTTCAACTTGTTATTTAGAAGAAAAATTTAGACAAGATGATGACGAATTAATAAAAGTTTTAGATGAAATTCGGGGAGGAGATATTACAAAAGAAAGTTATACTTTTTTAAAAAATGCTGAAAGTAAAGAATTAGATATTTCTTTTAGGCCCACAAAATTATATACACATAATATGGATGTGGACCGAATTAATCAGGGGGAGTTAAATGATTTAGGAGGAAAAAGGTATTTTTTTGAATCAATAAATAGAGGTACCAAAAAAAGAATAGAAAAAATATTTAAATCTTCATTAATTTTAGAAAATATTGAATTAAAAAAAGAGGCGGTTGTTATCTTTATAAAAAATAATTTAGAAAAAGGATATATAAATGGAACAATTGGAAAAATTGTTGATTTTAATGAAAGAAATTTTCCCATTGTAAAAATTTTTTCTGGTAAAAAAATTGAAGTAGAACAGGAAGATTGGATGTTAGAAGATGATAATAAAAAAATAATAGCTTCTGTTTCTCAAATACCCTTGCGTTTGGCTTGGGCTATAACTGTACATAAATCACAGGGTATGAGTTTAGATGTTGCCGAGATTGATTTATCTAAAACTTTTGAAACAGGGCAGGGATATGTTGCTTTGTCGCGTGTTAAAAATTCAAAAGGTTTAAAGCTTCATGGTTTTAATCAAAAAGCTTTAGAAGTTGATTCTTTAATACTTTTTGTTGATAAAAGAATGCAGGACGCGTCGATTAAGTCAGAGGATTTGATGAATAAAGCGTCTGATGAACAAAAGCAAGAGTTATTTATAAATTTTTTAGAAAAAATAGGTGCATCACTAGAAGTTATTGAAAAATCGGAAGAAAAAAAAGGGAAAGACGTGTTACAAAAAAATTCTACATATGATATAACAGCGTCCATAATTGATAATTTTGATATTGTTGAAGAATTGGCAGAAGAGAGAGGGTTTTCCATGGAAACAGCCATAAAACATTTAAAAATTTTAAAAGATGGATATGATGTTAATTTAGAAAGATTTAAACCAGAAAAAAAGATTTTTAATAAAATCAAAAAAGCTGTAAAAATTTTAAAAAAAGATAAAAATAATTTTACCGAAGGTGGTGTTTTAAAATTAAAATCTGTTTTTGATTATTTTAATGAAGAAATTGATTATCAAGATATAAAATTAGCCTTAGTATTTCTTTAAAAATAAGCAGGCCGGACCTGCTTAAAATTGCTTAAAAGTTACCAATTTATTATTTTTTTGTTATTTTTTTTTAAATAATTATTGGTTTTAGAAAAATGTTTACATCCGAAAAATCCGTTATAAGCTGAAAATGGAGAGGGATGGGCAGCTTCTAAAACTAAATGTTTTTTACGGTCTATAATTTGACCTTTTTGTTTAGCATAATTTCCCCAAAGTATAAAAATTAAATTTTCTTTTTTATCTGAAAGTTGTTTAATTACTTCATCAGTAAAATTTTCCCATCCTTTGCCCGCGTGTGAACCAGCTGAATTTTCTTGTACTGTTAAAACTGCATTTAAAAGTAAAACTCCTTGTTTTGCCCAATTGTCTAAAAAACCATCAGTAAAATCTTTTTCAATATTTAAATCTGATTTTAATTCTTTGTAGATATTTTTTAATGATGGTGGGGGAGTTACACCGTGATTTACAGAAAAACAAAGACCGTGAGCTTGATTGGGGTTATGGTAAGGGTCTTGTCCTAAAATTATAACTTTTGTATTTTCAAAAGAGGTTGTATTAAAAGCAGAAAATAAATCATTGGGTTTTGGGTAAATAGTTTTTGTAAGATATTCATTTTGTATAAATTTTGCTAATTCTTTGAATTTTTCAGATTCCAAAATTTTTTTTAAAACCTTTTTCCATGATTTTTCTAATTTGATATTTTTCATAAAATTATTATAACATTTTTTGATAGTGTAGAAGTTTTTACGAGTTTTGCTTGTAAATTTTAAAAAAGTATTTGACGAAAGATGTTATTTATTGTAATATTATTTTTATAAAAAAAAAATATGAATGAAAAAAAACCAGTAAGTGTAATTGAGGAATATAATAAATTAGTAAAAAAAATAGATAAGCAGGATGAAAAAAAAAGACAAAAAATAAAGAAAGCTTTTCAGAATTTGAAAAAATATGTAGAAGTCAGTGTTTTTATTAGTAAAGGATACAAATTAATAGAAGAAGAGGGGAGTTTGTCAAATTTTCCTGTTTGTTTAAAGAAAAAATTAATTAATTATAAAGAAGACGAAATAGATAACTATTTAATTTTTGAAAAAGCCATAGAATTCTTAAAAGAACAAAAGAAAAAAAATTTTTTTCAAGATTATTCTGCGGATGCTGTTTTTTTGTATTGCAGTGGAGGAAGAACCGTCCAAGGTTTAACCGAAAAAATTTTAAAAGATTTTGGGTGTAAGAAAAAATAGAAAATGTGCAAAGCAAGGCTTTGCACATGCGATGAATTGTTTTTTTATTTTATTTTAGTAATATATAAAATATGAATTTATTGAATTTGATTGTCTTCATTTTTACTATTTTGATAGTAATAATTTTACTTAAACATAAATTAATTTCAGAAAATAAATATTTTAAAAAATTTTTTGGAAAAAAAGATAAAAAAATTAAAGTATTTCTTTTGGGTATTGTTTTATATTTAATTTTAGAAATTATTTATGCGTCTTGTGTGCAGAATGCCATGTTATAAATATTTTATGATACAATATTTTTAAAATGGTTAAAAATTTTTATTTTAAAATAGAAAAAAAAATAGATGGTTTTTTGGGAAGAGCTGGTAGTTTTTCTACTCCACACGGAGATATTCAAACTCCAGCGTTTGCAACGGTTGGAACGAAAGCAACTATCAAGGGTCTTACAATTGACCAAATAAAAGAAATTAATCCTGAAATATTTTTAGCTAATACTTATCATTTATATTTTAATCCCGGTGAGGAAATTATAAAAAAAGCTGGAGGTTTGCATGATTTTTCGCAATGGAATGGTCCAATTATGACAGATTCTGGGGGGTTTCAGGCTTTTTCTCTTGGTGCAGCTTTTGGGGAAAATATTTCAAAAATAGCAAAAGATGATTCGGGATTTTCTCAAATAGCATTAAACAAAACAAAGGGTGGAGATTGCGCCACTTGTGAATTAGGAATAGATAAAAGATTAGCAAAAATTACAGAAAATGGCGTGGAGTTTCGTTCTTATAAAGATGGTTCAAAACATTTATTTACTCCCGAAAAATCAATGCAAATACAATATAAATTAGGAGCGGACATTTTGTTTGCTTTTGATGAATGTACTTCGCCACAAGCAACTTATGAATATCAAAAAGAAGCAATAGATAGAACACATCGTTGGGCGGTGCGGTCTTTAAATGAGCATAAAAAATTACAAAAATTAAAAGATAGTAAAAAAAATAATCAAGCACTATTTGGAATTGTTCAGGGTGGGAGATACGAAGATTTAAGAAAAGAATCAGCAAAATTTATTGGAAAAATGGATTTTGAAGGTTTTGGTATTGGTGGGTCTTTTGATAAAGATGATATGGATAAAGCTGTGAGAGTGGTGAATGAAATTTTACCAGAAAATAAACCAAGACATCTTTTGGGAATTGGAGAACCTATGGATTTATTTATGGGAGTTGAAAATGGAGTAGATTTTTTTGATTGTGTTGCTCCATCAAGGATGGGTCGTCATGGAGGAATTCATACAAAAAACGGAAGAATAAATATTAAAAATGCTAAATATAAAGAAGATTTTTCTCCTTTGGATGAAGATTGTGGGTGTTATGCTTGTAAAAATTACACAAAAGCGTATATAAATCATTTACAAAGAGAAAAAGAAGTATTGGGGGGAATTTTAGCCACCATTCATAATTTATATTTTGTAGTAAATTTAGTTAAAAATATTAGACAATCTATTTTAGATGAAAATTTTTTCAAATTTAAGAAAGATTTTTTAGGTAAATATTATAAAAAAAATTAAACAATAAATCTACGATGAGTATTGTTTACACGGATTAACGTTTCATAAGGAATGGTGTTCACTAATTTAGCTATATTTTCAATTGAGTTTTTGTCTTTAGGGTTTTCACTAATCACTATTATTTCAGTTCCAGTTTTAATTGGTAAATTTTTAGTATCAAATAAAGTTAAATTCATACAAATTCTACCAACAATTGGTAAAAATATATCTTTATATTTTACATAACCACAATTACTGAGTTTTCTATCGAAAAACTCTTCATAACCAATAGGCAATAAGGCTATTTTGGTTTTTCCCTTAGCTTTAAAAGTACAATTATAACTAACACTATCATTAAGTTTTAATTCTTGTAAATCTGTAACTGTTGAAATTAATCTCAAAGCTGGTTTTAAATTTTTTAATTTATCATATTTTTTATCATTTTTTGGAAGTGGATTTATTCCATATAAAGCAATACCAGTTCTAAAAGCGTTTATTCTATTATTTTTGGTTTTTAGAAATCCTGCCGAATTACCAAGATGAATCCATTTGGGATAAATTTCATTTTGATTAAAAAAATCTAAAATTTCAGAAAAATTTTTTTCTTGTAATTCTGTATAATTTTCAAATTCTCCGTCTGCATCTGCAAAGTGAGAAAAAATACCTTCACAATTTATTTTTGGGTTTTTTTTTAAGATTTTTATAATATTAGAAATATCATTTTTTACAAATCCTTCTCTGTTCATCCCCGTATTAAAAGAAAGGTGAATTTTTGTTTCTTTTTTTTCTGAAACAATTTTTTTTAAAGTAATTATGTTAGTTACTGTTAAGGTAAACCTTTTTTTTAAAATATATTTAATATTATCTAAACTATTAGGTCCAATAATTAAAACGGGTGAATTAGAAATTTTTCTAATTTTTAAAGCTTCATAATAACTATCTACTATAAAATATGTTGGGTTTTGGGATTCTAAAATTTTTACACATTCTTCTAACCCGTGTCCATATGCATTGGCTTTTAGTACAGGAAAAATTTCTAAATTGTTATTTTTTCCTTGTTTTTTTAAAATATGAAAATTGTTTATTAAATTAGCAGAAATAATTTCTACTCTATTTAATACAGATGCTTGTTTTTTAAACATATTATTTTGTTTATAAATAATATAATAGCATATTCCTTTATGATATAATTTAAAAATATGAATACCTTAAAAAAATATTTTCCACATTTTTTATTATTAATTTATATTATTGAATTTAGTTTTTTAGCCATTGCTCCATTTGATAGGGCTGTTTGGTGGGCTGAAAATTTACCAATTTTAATTCCAGTTATTTTATTAATAATTACTTTTAAAAAATTTAGATTTTCAAATTTATCTTATTTTTTAATTACTTTTTTCTTTATGTTTCATACT
>JAGLGQ010000023.1 GCA_023143935.1 Minisyncoccota bacterium | reverse complement strand
CTCATCTTAACAGTTTTTTCTATAATAAAAATTGTTATTATTATATAAACAAGAAAAGGAATGCCTGCCATAAAAGCAGATATTAACAAACCCATATAACATAATGCCGAGAATGTTCTAAAAAGAGATCCATCAATGAAACAAGATGTTACAACCCCCCATTCTCCTTCACAAGAACAATTCAGCATTGCTAAAATCGGTAACACAAATGCAATTCCATACATAATTAATCGAATTTTTGTAGATTTTTTCATAATAATATTTTAATAATTATTTTTAATAATTGATTTTATTTGAACCTTGTGTTAGATGATAACAATTTTGGGGTATTGTGCAAATTTTTGGGTAGTGGGCGCTAAGGGACTGATCCCGCTATCTCTAAGTTCGTACTTTGTGCCTCATTTCATTCCGCACTTGTATTCACTAAGAGTAGCTGGACGCAGCTCGTCTATTTTTTTCATTTCATTACAAAAAATATGACTCCGCTGGTTCGAGTCCCACGCAAGCAAAGCAGTTTGCTTGCTTTAGCGCCCACCAAAACAAAAACCACATTAAAATGTGATTTGTTTTGGTAAAGTGTCGGGACTCGGCTAACTTCCACAGAAAATATACTCACTAGCGTTCGTTATTTTCTTGTGGTCTTAGCCATTCCGGGTCGCGCAACTTGAGAAAATTTTATTCCTTTCAGTCATAAATTTTCATCAATTTGCATTGCTCCCCTTTTTTCGAGTCCCTTAGCGCCCGCAAAATACAACAAAACTAAAGCTGACGCTTTAGTTTTGGTATTTTGTGGGCGCTAAGGGACTCGAACCCCTGGCCTCCTCGGTGTAAACGAGATGCTCTAGCCAACTGAGCTAAGCGCCCGAATATAGGTAAAAACCTAAATATTAGCTTTTATTGTTCTAGCTAACAAGAAATATAATAACAGTTTTTGTATTAAAAGTAAATATTTATTTTATGCGAATAGTAGGACTTACTGTGTTGCCCTGCTCTCAGCATAAACTTCTCGTCCTATTTGTTTCACAAATAAAAAACCAATTACTTAAAATTTTTTACTTAGATATTCTGGTAATTTATAAGTTTTTGTTAAATTATGATAAAATAAAAATACAACTGAATATTGAATTGAGTTTGACCTGGTTCTTTTAGATTTTTTGATTTGAAAGGTATGGTTAAAATCCGATACTAAATAAAAAACCCGTCATTAGATTATTTTTTTAGTATTGGTCTTTAGGGGAAACCCTGTCGGGGTTTTCTGTCTCGGCTTAGTGGTGGACTTTTTGTTTGCCCTTAAATTATTAAATTAAATAATAAAAAATATGTCTAAAATTTTAATCCCAATAATATTAATTTTAATAGGATTTTTTTTGGGTGGAAAATAATATGGAAATAATAATATCAGGGATAATAGCAATAGTAATATTTATAATTCTCATAAGAAGTACAGTCAGTATAATATATAGCAATATGTTATCTAATTTCGTAAAAGTAACCATGCCAAGTGAGATTTTAAATAAAAAAACTGTTTACTCATTAACAGAGTCAGCCCTTCTGTTTGTTGCAAGCATATCCATTGAAGCAGAGGCTCATAATTACAATAAACCACATTTTGAGAAAGAGATATTAAAAAAAATTTTAGATAAACATAATAAATATTCTAAAGTTAAATTAAGTTTAGATAAGCTTAATGATATTTATAATAATAGAAAAAACCTATATAGTTTTTTTGGTGGTAATGAAGAAAAAATGAAAGAGGTGCCTGCTTCATTATTAAAAAGAGATGATTTTCTTTTTATTATTTATCAAAAACTATCTAACTATTCACATAAAAATAAACAGTTTTTAATAACAGAAAGTTATAAGGAAATTGATAAAGAATCAGAAATACCAATAGATTTAGGTTTAATGTATGGTAATAAATTAGATACCAAAACACACATTGAACTTACTTGGATGTATAATGCCGGAATTAGACAAAGAATGCATTTGTCTAAATCTATATAATCAAAATATATGAATAAACAAAATAAAAAATTATGGAAATTTTAATAACTTACATTGTGTTTGGAATAATCGCGATATTCATTGATTCTCAAAGGTCAGAGGTAAATAAACCATTATACATAGTATCTAAAGAATATAGAATTAATGGATTAGTGATGTTTTTGGTATGGCCATACTTTAACTTTTATCTATTTATATCGTTTGTATTAATAATATCTTTTTTGTTTAATTAAAAAATATCAAGAAAAAAATATGAAATACTTTATAATAATATTAATTTTTGCCTCCATCGTCCTTCCAATTTTATTTATAAACATAAACCCTAGCGATGAGATTTTAGAAGCACAAAATCATTATAAGAAAAAACAGGATAATTCTAACACAAAAGAAGGTGGTTTTGTTTCTGGATTCACCAAACCATACATAGCTCATATACCAAATGAGCAGGCTTATAATACGCACAGTGATGGCTATGAGTGGGCAGAAGAAAATAATATAAAAGATTTTTCTGATTGTAATAATGAATATAATGCAGGCACTAAAGCAGAAGATGGGTGTAATGAGTATGTTCAAGAAAACTCTTATTACACTAATCCGACTTTTGGTGGTTATGGGTGCACTGAAGATTGTGGTGGGCACGAGGCTGGTTATGACTGGGCAGAAGAAAAAGGAATAGATGACCCTGATGATTGTGGGGGAAATTCCAACTCTTTTATAGAGGGATGTATGTCATACGCAGAAGGTTATTAAAATTAAAAATTAACCCATAAAAACATTAATTATAGCTGAAAGTTATTGTTAAAAAATAAAATATGAAAAAAATTCAAATCAATGATCATAGAGACGGGAGTGGAAGTATATATTTAAAAATTAATGAAGAAAAAAAAGATTACTACTTTTCTATTAGTGCAGGATATTTAGCAAAAAATAAAATAAATAATGGCAATTTTAAAGAATCTTTTTTAAAACATATTAAAACTTTAAATTTAAAACAATACAATATTTTATGTAATGACTGTAGTGAAAAAGAAAACCAAATAATTAAATTAAAAAAACTATATGGAGGCATTTAAATTATTAAAAAAATAAAAAACCAATATAAAATTATATTGGTTTTTATGTACGAATGGTAGGACTTACTGCATCGCCCTGCTCTCAGCATAAACTTCTCGTCCTATCTCACAAAAATTATATAAATATAATTTTATGTGCGAATGGTAGGACTCGAACCTACGACCTC
>JAGLGQ010000022.1 GCA_023143935.1 Minisyncoccota bacterium | reverse complement strand
TGTAACGAAACAAAAAAAAGAAGAATATAGATATATTTTAAGGCTTTTTTGTGAAGTTAGAGGATAAATTTTGGAGAAATATGTAGTAAAGTTATAAGGTAATTGAGTTGTTGGTTAATAACTCAAATTTTTAAGTCGGACCTTTTAAAAAACGTCATTGTCCGCGTCATCGTCCGCGTTGAGGTCGTTCCTCATCTGAACAAAGTGAAGAGGAGGTGGGACCTCTTGAAAAACGTCCGTCACATTAGCCATACCACTTTTTAACATAGTCATGTGCAATTTTAAGTTAGTTGTGCTATTTTTTAAGTTAGTCATACACAATTTTATGTTAAAAACTATAATTAATCATTTGATTAATTTTGTTTAATTTGGTATATTATTAAGTGACTTACCGAACGGTAAGTAGATTATTAAATAAAAAATATGATTATTGCAGAACAAGAAGATAATATTATTAAAGATACTAAAAAACATGTTATTAAAGTTGCTCAGAAGCTTTTTTCAGAATATGGTTATTTAGGAGTTTCTATGAGTGATATTGCCAAAAAACTCAATATTACTAAAGCAGCTCTTTATTATCATTTTACTGGTAAGGCTGAAATTTATGAAAAAGTACTTAATGAGGTTTTTAGTAATTTAACTTTAGCTATTGCGGAGGTATCTAATAAAAAAACAATTGATAAAAAATTACATCAATTGATAAAAAATTATTTAAATTTTGGTTTTAAGGAAAAAAATCTTATTAAAGCGTTGATGTTTAAATTATCACCAAATGATCCTCAAATGGTAAAATATATTATTCAATTAAGAAAACAAACCGTTGATTTAATTCATCCTTTAATTCAGGAAATGATTGAAAGTAAAAAATTAACGACAAAAGTTGATAGTAAACTGGCTACTTCTTTATTAACAGGTATGATGGATGGATTACTTTTAGAATATTCTTTTTTAAATAAAAAAATTAATTCAGAAAAAGTATCAAATCAAATCATTGCAATGTTATTTTAAATAATCAAGGTGGAAATTACCTTTAAAAATTATAATATTAATAAGATAATAATAAAAAATATATGAAAGAATTTTTAACAACAATGAGTTGGACAAGTCCTTCTACTATGGGTATTATTGCTGGTGTTGTAGTACTTGTGGCTATTGCAGGATATCTTTATTGGGCTTGGTCAGAAAAAAGTTGGCCTTTTGATCAATAAATCGATATTAAAAGAATATTTAATTTATGATAAATTAAATATTTTATAATGTTTATTTAATAAGAGTATCTTGAGGTAAAAAAAAGATAAAAACATTATTATAAATAATATGATAAATTTTATTGAAAAAATAATTTCAATTGTATCAGAAACAATTGGATTAAATAAAAAAACAGAAAATAAAAAAATAGAAAATAAAAAACGACCCAAAATAGGTTTAGCTTTTGGGAGTGGTGGACCAAAAGGATTAGCTCATATAGGTGTTATTAAGGTTTTAGAAAAAAATAATATTCCTATTGATTTTATTGCTGGTTCAAGTATTGGATCTATGATTGGTGGTTTTTATGCTGCCACAAAAGATATAAAACAGATAGAAAAAATAGCATTAGATGCTGATAAAAAATTAATTTTTTCTTTAATTGATTTTTCTTTTCGTCAAGGATTAATTTGTGGTAATAAGGTAAAAAATTATATTGAAAAGTATATTAATAAAATACATTTTCAAGACTTAAAGATACCTCTTTCAATAGTGGCGACTAATTTAAAGAACGGTAATGCTGTTGTTATGAATGAGGGTGAAGTTGCTTTGGCAGTTAGGGCAAGTATTTCGTCTCCATTAATTTTTAAACCAATTAAAGAAAAAGGGAAATTATTGGCTGATGGTGGTTTGTCTGTACCCGTACCCGTTGATATTGTAAAAGAAATGGGGGCAGATATAGTAATTGCAGTTAATTTAGATACTGATTATTTTGGTGATGATAATAATAAAAATACTGATTTTGGTTTTTATAAAATAGCCAATCATTCAATTAATCTTTTGTGTCATCATCTTGCACTTTGTAATGTTAAAAATGCTGATATTGTAGTTACTCCACAAACGGGAGACTTACATTGGGGTAAGTTTTTAGATGGTAAAGATGTTATTTTAGCTGGGGAAAAAGCTATGGAAGATAAGTTGAATGAATTAAAAAAATTATTTTAATAAGTTTTTATTTAATGTGTTAAAAAAAGAGAATTAAGAATAAACAATTAAAAAAACGACGCAAAAAATTGCTATCGCAATTTTTTGCGTCGTTTTTAAATACATATTTTAATAGCTATTTAAATAGC
>JAGLGQ010000021.1 GCA_023143935.1 Minisyncoccota bacterium | reverse complement strand
GTAAATATAAATATTTTATATATAATATATTGTATGGAGTATATGTTTATAGTTTTTGTTTTAATTTTAATAATTTATATCTTAAAATTAAAAAAGAAACAAGATATTAATGATAAAAAAATAGTTATTTTGCAAGATTTTATGTTTGGTGTAATAAAGACATTAAAAAATAATAATTTAAAAGAAAATATCAAAGAAGAAGTTTTAAACGATAATATTATTACAGCACTTACAAATGGAAGTTTTTATAATGATATTATGTTTGATAAATTATATGAAAAAAAAGAAGAAGAACTAAAAGAATGGATAAAAAAAAATACTTTTTATGATAAATATCCAAAAACATGTTATGGGGATTTTTCTCTTTTGTACTCAGCTATATTAGAAGAAATGTTGTCAGATGAGTAAGTGTTTGATATTTATAAAATTTAATCTTGGATTTTAAGGAGCTAAAAATCTTTGGAATGTATTATTGTGTTTGAATTAGTTAGATTTTAGGTGTTTATGGTTTACATACAGTTGAGAGTTCAAGTGAATCTTTGGGGTCATAAAAACCTTCAATTAAAATAATAAAAAATACTTTTTTAAAGTATTTTTTGTTATAATAATTTATATGAAATTTTTTAAAAAAATAAATAAATTTTCTTTGTCAACAACGATTTTAATTGCAAGTATTATTTTGGGTGGTTTTTATTATGTTATTCAAATTAATAAACAAAATTCAATTGAAAAACAACAACAAATTAAAATAGAAAGAGATTTGGAACTACAAAAACAAAAAGGAGAAAAAGAAAAACGAGAGTATACCGACAGAAAAAAGAAAGAATGTTATATTATTTATGATAAAGAAAGAAAGGCATATAAGAATACATTAAATATGTATTATTATCCTTTAGCTGATGTTTGTACAATATCTTACAAGCGTACGGTAAATAAAAAAGATTGGTGTTATTCAAATGATGAACAAAATACTAAAGAAAAAGCGGAAACATATATATTAAGAATTATGAAGATTAAAGATAAGAAAAATTTAGATGAAAAAGAAAAAGAAACATTGGATAGAAATATTTTTCTATTTAATTTATGTAAAAAAGGTATTGTTGTAAAAAAATTTTAATTAAAAATTAAATGAATTGTGGGTATACTAAAAAAGATATAGAAATATTAGTTACTTTAGATGATTGTATATATTAAAATTGCAATAAAGTATACGTTGTGATACAATGTGTATTATGGCTATGAATAATTTAGTTGAAAATGAAATAAAAGCTTTGAATTTTATTAGAAATAAAATAGTTCACGAGGGGAAATCTCCATCGGTTAGGGATTTGATGGCGTACTTTGGATACAAATCTCCAAGGTCATCATCTTTAATAATATCTAGTCTAGTAGATAAAGGTTGGTTGAAAAGAGAAGGTAGAAATTTAAAGATTATAAGAAAGATTGAAGAAAATGGAAGTAATGCTAGAACAGTAGAAGTTCCCTTGGTGGGATCTGTGACTTGTGGAGCCCCAGTTGTTGCAGAAGAAAACATAGAAGCTTATGTTTCAGTATCTGAATCCATAGCTAAAAAAGGAAGTAAATATTTTTTATTGAAAGCTAGTGGTGATTCTATGAACAAAGTTGGGATAGAAGATGGGAATTTATTATTAGTAAAGCAACAAGATACTGCAGAGAATGGACAAAAAGTGGTTGCTCTTATAAATGATGAAACTACTGTCAAAGAATTTTATAAAGAAAACGGTTTTGTTGTTCTTAAACCAAATTCAACAAATCCAGAACACAAACCAATTATAGTTTTAGACAACTTTTCTATACAAGGAGTCGTTGAACAAATATTACCAAAAATAAATTAATAAAAAGAATATGAAAACATATATAATTGCATACGACTTAAACAAATATGAGTCATCCTCAGATTATCAAAAAATAATAAATGCTATTAAAGGATTGGGTAATTGGACTAAACCATTAGAGTCAACATGGTTAGTTAAAACCAGCTCAAGCTCATCAGAGATTAGAAATTACTTAAAACAATTTATTGATAATAATGATGAACTTTTAATTATTAATGTTCCTAATGCAAATTGGGCAACTCAGGGAATCAAGGAGGATGTATTAGATTGGATGCATAAAAATATTTAATAAAATAATTATGACGATATCAGAAGAACAAATAAGGATATGGGCTCAACCATTATCAACTACGGAGTACGACAAAAGTGTAAAAACACATCAAAGTATCAGAAAAATACTAGAAAATCATTTTGGTTCTAAGGTGGAGATTTTTCTTCAAGGATCTTATGCAAATAGTACAAATGTGAGACAAGATAGTGATATAGATATTGTTATATCTTATCATCCCGGATATTTTCCTGATCTCGGCTTTTTATCGGAAGAAGATAAAGAAAC
Source organism: Minisyncoccota bacterium (assembly GCA_023143935.1). Classification (GTDB taxonomy): domain Bacteria; phylum Patescibacteriota; class Minisyncoccia; order Phycocordibacterales. The sequence goes on along the minus strand of JAGLGQ010000021.1, from coordinate 3,566 downwards.
CTACAGAAAAAATAGAGTGTCTCACGATTATAGTTTCTCTCAATTTAAAAATGATGTTGAAAATCTACTAAACAATGAATTTCCATGAATGGTCGAAAGAAAAGATAAATGCATAAAAATAAATGAAAATACATACAGAGTTAGAGCTGATGTGGTCCCCACCTTTGAACTAAAAAGATTAAAAAATGCTTATGAAACTTCAGTAAAAGGTATAAAGCTAATATCTGACGAAGGAAAATCTATACAAAATTTTCCAAAACAACATAAAACAAACGGAGAAGATAAAAATCAAAGAACAAACTCAAATTATAAGTCTGTTGTAAGAGTAATAAAAAACTTGAAAAATAATTTGATTGATGATGGGATTATAGATGAAAAATTGATGCCTTCATTTTTTATAGAAAGTTTGGTGTGGAATATTAATGATACATATTTTTATGGAACATTAAATAGAAAAATGATTCTGAATGTTTTAGAGAAACTAAAAAGTGATATGGATAATGAGAGTATTGCTATTGAGTATTCAGAAATCAATAATTTGATATGGTTGTTTAAAGGTCAAGACAGAAGATCTCCTCAGCAAGCAAGTGAATTTTTAACAATCGCCATTAAAGAATTTAAATAGTATGAATTATACCAATGATCAAAAAATAAATATTTTAAGCCAGTCACTTGTCGAAAAGTACAAGTCTATACACATAATTCGTGCTCGAGTACAAAACATATCAATATCAATACTGGGAATATTATTGAGTATTTCAGCCTGGTTATTTAAATCCAATACCTCTTTTATTGATGCCGATAAATGTATTTTAGTAATATTTACTATGTTAGTTTGGATATTTATAACTTTATTTTATTTCAATGATTTAAAAAAAGGTTTTAATTCTCAAAGAAAGGTATCTATTGTCATAGAAGATGAGTTGGGTCTATTTTCAAATAAACTGAACCTTAACTCAGAAGATAAAAAAACAATTTATCCATTAAGTTGGAAGAATTTTGAAGAAGGAAATTTTTTCAGAAATAGTTATTTATTAATGGGGTTAGGTTTTGTTATCTTAATGCTAACGATTATATTTATAAAATAATCAATGTAATTAATGAAAAACCAAGTGAGTTCCAAGCTTATATAACAGTAAAATCATTTGTGCAAAAAGCTCTTGTGTCTCCAAGTACAGCAGATTTTCCTTTTCTTGATCATACTGTAGTAATAACAGGAAACAGGTATAAAGTTAGTTTTTATGTGGATTTGCAAAATGTTTTTGGAGCAATTATAAGAAATAATTGGGTAGTTATTATGATATTTAATGAAGGGGAATGGTCGTTAGAACAAAATTGGACTCTTGTTATTTTGGATATCGGTGATCAAAGAGTTTATGAAGATGAAGCTAATTTATTGAATGTAAGATAATTTTTTTAAAAGTATAAGTTTTTGATTGAGTTTGATTTAGAAAACAGTACATTCTATGGAATGTGCTATGGAATGTGCTATTTTTTTTTGGGGGGTTGGTTGGGGTGTGATTTGTGATTTATGATTTGTGATGGGGTTGGGTTGTTGTGTGGTGTGTTATGTGGCATGTTGTGTGGCATGTTGTGGGGTATGTTGAGTGGTGGGTGTTTTTTTGTTTTGTTTTTTTTTCAACAGGCAAGGCTTGTACGGTAATTTTAGTTACCGTATAAGCCTTGCTTGTTGAAAAAAGGGTGGGGGGTTTTGTGGAAAAAGGGGGGGAATGGTGATATTATGTTTTGTATAAAGATATTGTAAAAAAATATGATGAAAAAATTGTTTAAAAATATTTTTAAAAAATAAGGTTATGGGTATTTTTAAAGAAATGAATAATAATAATGTATAATATTAATATGGATAATAAATATTTAAAAAAATTAATAAATGAATTAATTGAATCAGGAGAATCTGAAACTATAGAATTTAAAGAAAATAATTTTTCTAAAATTGAAATAGGGAAAAGAATCTCTGCTTTGGCAAATTCTGTAAATTTAGTAGATAAAAAAAAAGCTTACCTTATTTTTGGAATTTCTGATGAGAAAGAAATTGTTGGTACGGAATTTAAACCAAAGACTGAAAAAATTGGATCTGAATTTTTAGAAAGTTGGTTAAATCAAATGCTTACGCCAAAAACAGATTTTTATATTTATGAACTTTATATAGATAATAAAAATATTATTATTTTTGAAATTTCTCCTGCAATTACTCAACCGATTAAATTTCAAAATATTGCGTATATAAGAATTTCTTCAACCACGAGAAAACTTTCTGATTTTTCTGAAAAAGAAAGGAAAATTTGGCAAAATATTGATAAAAAATCTTTTGGGCAAGGTATTGCTAAAGAAAATCTGACTGTTTCTGAGGTTTTGGATTTGTTGGATTATGCAAAGTTTTTTTCATTAACAAAACAGGAACTTCCATTGGAAACAAAAAAATTTATAGATAAAATGGCAGAATATAATTTAGTAATTAAAAATTTTGAAGATGATTTTGATATAACAAATTTGGGTGCAATTTTATTTGCTAAAGATTTATCAAAATTTTCAAATTTAAAAAGGAAAGCTCCTCGGGTAGTGATATACGAAGGAGTTTCAAGGAATAAAGTTAATAAAAAACAAGATGGAAATTTGGGTTATGCTGTAGCATTTGAAAATCTTATTGATTTTATAAATGATAAGTTACCTTCAAATGAAGAAATTACCAGAACATTAAGAATAGAAAAAAAAATGTATCCAGAAATTGCTATTCGTGAATTTATAGCTAATGCATTAATACATCAAGATTTTACAATCTCTGGCACAAGTCCTATTGTGGAAATTTTTGACGATAGGGTTGAGATTTCTAATCCAGGGATGCCTTTAATTGATACAGATAGATTTATTGATCATGCACCAATTTCTAGAAATGAAGATTTAGCAAGTTTTATGAGGCAAATTGGTTTTTGTGAGGAGCTTGGAAGTGGTATCGATAGAGCATTAGGTGAAATTACAATTTATCAATTACCAGCCCCAAAATTTGAAGCAGAAGATAACTCAACAAGGGTTATATTATATTCTTATAAAGAGTTAAATGATATGACGACAGATGATAAAATAAGAGCTTGTTACCAACATGCTGTTTTAAAGAGAGTTGAAAATAGTAAGATGACAAATACAACATTAAGAGAAAGGCTCGGAATAGAAAAACAAAATTATTCAATAGCATCTAGAATTATTGCAGATACAATAAGGGCGGGTAAAATTAAAGAATCAGAAAAAAGTAAGGAATATGTTCCTTGGTGGGTATAAAACCATGTGATGAATGTGTGATAGAATTAGAAAAATTGTAGAAAACCCTTATTTTTAAACATAAAATCATGTGATGGACATGTGATAATATAAAAAAATTATAAATAAATTAAAAGAAAATGATATAAAAATATTTTAATTTTAGAAAATAGCACATTTCATAGCATATTCCATGGAATGTGCTATTTTTTTTGTGGGGGGTTAGGGTGTGATTTGTGGTTTGAGATTTGGGGTTGGGTTGTTGTGTTGCATGTTACGTAGCATGTTACGTA
>JAGLGQ010000020.1 GCA_023143935.1 Minisyncoccota bacterium | reverse complement strand
GAAAAAAAGGAAATAACCCAGCATGATCAATATCATAATGAGTAATAAAACTCATATCAAATTTTCTACCAAAAAATCCCACATACGAAGAAATATTTTTTAAAGCCAACATCTCATTTCCAGAATCTATAATAATTTTTTTATTATTTTCTGTTTTTATTATCGTAGCATTTCCCTGCCCAACATTAATAAACGCAATTTCAAATTTTTGATTTTTTTGAAAAAAATAAAAAGTTATAAAAAAACAATTTAAAAATATTAAAACAAATAAAATAAATAATCTAAATTTTTTACCTCTATTCATCAAAATATTTTAACATTTTTTTTCAAATAACAATTTTTAAAAAAAAAATGTTATAATTTATAGTAATGTTAATTTTAGTACACGGAAACGATATTGAAAAAAAGAAAGAAAAAATAAAATCCGTATTAGATACACTAAAAAAACAACGACCTAATGCACTTTTTTTACATTTAGATTTTTTAGACCTTTCCATCGCCAGATTAAATGAACTAATAAATACATCAGGCGGTCTTTTTGAAGAAAAAAATATTATTTTATTTAGTAATATATTCCACGACAAAGATTTAAAAAAATATTTTTTAAAACAATTAACAGAAATTGAATTATCAAATAATGCTTTTATATTATCAGAAGACGATATAGAACAAAAAGATTTAACAAAAATAACAAAACACACTACCAAAAATTTTTCTTTTAAAAAAATCCTCCAAAATCAAGATTTTAATATTTTTGTTTTAAGCGACAATCTCCAACAAAAAGATAAAAAAAATCTATGGTTAAATTACCACAGAGCTTTAAATTCTGGATTAGCAGGAGAACAAATTTTTGCTAATTTTTTCTTTGCCCTAAAATCATTAGCTTTAACAGAAAAATTTACAGAAAAAGAATCAGGGATGAAATCTTATCCTTATAAAAAAGCTAAACAAAATTTAAAAAACTGGGACAAAAAAAACCTTGAAAAAAAAATGATTAATCTAATTTCATATTATAATTTTGCAAGATTAGATGGTCTTGTTTTAAAAGATGCATTAGAAAAATTTATTTTAGAATTATAAATGAGTATAAAAAATATAAAAAAAGAAGAATTTAACGAAACTTTTTTGGAAAAATTACTTGAAATTTCCGACTGTCCAAAATCTTTATTTTATTCTGGAAATTTTCCTGACAATAATAAAAAGACAAAATATATTGCCATTGTGGGCTCACGACAACACTCAAATTATGCCAAAGAATCTTTAGAAAAAATTATGTCCGAATTAAAAGGACAAAATATTGTAATAATTTCTGGACTAGCTCTAGGAATTGACACTTTAGCTCACAAATATGCCATAAAAAATAATTTAAAAACTATAACAGTCCCTGGGTCTGGACTTGGAGAAAAAAATTTATATCCACGTTCAAATTTAGAATTAACAAAAGAAATTTTAGACAATAACGGATTATTACTTTCCGAATTTAAGGAAAATTTCAAAGCTACACCTTGGTCATTCCCCCAAAGAAATAGAATTATGGCAGGAATTTCTGATATGGTACTTATAGTAGAAGCTAAAGAAAAATCAGGAACTTTAATCACTGCAAGATTAGCATTAGATTATAATAAAGATTTAGTTGTGATACCAAATTCAATATTTTCTGAATATTCCAAAGGTTCAAACCGATTAATGAAACAAGGAGCTCCCCCCATATTCTGCGGAAATGATATTTTAGAAATTTTAGGATTAACTGAAAATAAACCAAAACAAAAAACATTAAATCTCGATGATTTTTCTGAAAATGAACAAAAAATATTAAAAATTTTAGAAGAACCAATGAATAAACAGGAACTACAAGAAAAACTTAATTTAAATATCACACAATTAAACACTGAACTTTCTATTTTAGAACTCAAAGATGTAATAAAAGAAAGTTTAGGAAAATATAGAAAAATATAATTTTTCAACAAGTTTTTCAACAGGCAAGGCCTGTACGGTAATTTAATATTTTTAAAAATATTAAATTACCGTACAGGCCGGGCCTGTTGAAAAATATTATTTTTTATTAATCTTTTGTATTGCAATTTTATACGCCGCTTTTCGCAACGACAAACTCTCTTTACCTGCAACTTCTAAAACTTTTTTATATGCTGTAATAATTCTATCTTTTAACTTATTATTTACATCTTCTAAAGACCAATGTTCTTCTTTTAAATTTTGATCCCATTCAAAATAAGAAACTATCACTCCACCAGCATTTGCAAGTAAATCTGGAATAACTTGAATATTTTTTTCTTCCAAAACATGTTCCGCTTCAACTGTAATTGGTCCATTTGCTAATTCTAAAATATTTTTAGCTTTTATATTTTTCACATTTTGAATAGTAATAACTCCACCCAAAGCCGCTGGAACAAGAATATCTACATCTAACTCTAACAATTCTTCATTTGAAATTTGTTTTGCGTTAGAATATCCAATCAATCTTTGTTTTTTATCTCCCCCATAAACATAATTAAAAACATCTTCGATATCTAAACCTCTTTCGTTATAAATTGCAGTTGATGAATCTGACACTGCAACCACAGTATATCCTTCTGCTTGAAGTAAATTAGCCATCACCGACCCTGCATTTCCAAAACCCTGAATTGCCACTTTAAGTTTTAACTTATCTTGTATTTCTTTATATTCTTCTTGCAAAATATAAAATCCTCCCATAGCTGTAGATTTATCTCTACCCTCCGAACCACCATTTTCTATAGTTTTCCCTGTTATAAAAGCCTTGGTGTTTTCTCCTGTAATTTTATTATACTCGTCAATCATCCAACCCATAATTTCAGGCGTAGTATTTACATCTGGAGCTGGAACATCAATTTGTGGACCAAAATATTTACAAAATTCTCTCACATATCCACGAGAAATTTTTTCTAATTCCGTTTTAGAAAATTCTTTTGGGTCTATTCTGATTCCACCCTTTGCTCCACCAAACGGCAAATCCACAAGCGCCGTTTTTAAAGACATAATAAATGCAAGCTCCGAAACTTCATCTAAATCTACAGATGGGTGAAAACGGATACCCCCCTTTCCCGGACCTAAATTATTATTATATAAAACTCTAAATGCTGTAATAATTTCCTGTTCCCCATTATCTTTAATTATTGGATAATTTGCACACAAAATTCTTCGTGGATGTTTTAAAATTTTTAAATCATCTCTATCAATAATCCCTTGATTAAAAATATTTTGAATTTCTAATTTACTTTTTTTACATACAACTATTTCATCTTTTGAATACATATTTTTTTAACTTTAAATTTAATTTTTAATTAACCACACTATTTGAATTTTCTTTCATTATATACTACAATAAATTAAATGAAAAAGATATTTTTGGCAGCAGACCATGCTGGATTAGATGTAAAAGGTCAAATTAAAGAAATTTTAAGAAAAAGAAATCTAGATTTTGAAGATTTAGGACCTTTTGAATATAATTCTTTAGATGATTACCCTGATTTTATATCAAGAGTGGCAAAAAAAGTTTCTAATAATCCTGAAAAAAATATAGGAATTATTTTGGGTGGGTCTGGGCAAGGTGAAGCAATTGTAGCTAACAGATTTGCTAATGTAAGAGCTATTGTGTATTATGGCGGACCAAAAGAAATTTTAAAACTTTCAAAAGAACATAATAATGCAAATATTTTATCTCTCGGAGCAAGATTTATAAAAAAAGAAGAAATGGAATGGGTAATTAATACTTGGTTAGATGAAATTTTTACAAACGAAAAAAGACATGTACGAAGAATAAAAAAAATAGAAAAATATTCTCAAAAAAAATGCATCCTTTTTTAGATGCATCTATAGATGCATCCATAGATGCATCTATTTTAATACAAAAATACTCAAAAAATTATTCTTTAAAATAGAGTCCTCTATAGTGTCCCCCATGGGGGACACTATTTTAAAAAACTTTTATTTTTATACCATTGAAAAAAAGAGTGAAAAATTGCGAAGCAATTTTTCACTCTTTTTTTTTAACTCATCCCCTTTTCATTCCCTACTACTTTTTAAACCTATTCAAAAAATCTTTTACTTTTTGCAAACTACGATATAACCAATATTTTTTTGAATTCAAAACTATATCATAACACCCCGGAAATTCTATCGGTTCACAAATATAACAAAAACCTAATTTAATTTGAGAAAAACCAAACCAATCCCCAGAAGCAGGAATATTCTCTCCCTTTTCGTTTTTTATAATTTTTGTACCACCTAAATCATGATTTTTGAAACCCTCTTCTTTTGCATCTTTAATTATTTTCCAACGTAATCCATACGGAGCTTTTAAATTTCTATGTTCATTCGAAGATGCTCCATACAAATTCGTAACTGTATCTTTATAAAAAATAGAAACAATACCTGCTAAAATTTTCCCTTCATATTTTGCAACATACAAACGAATTATTTTTTCATCAAAAAAATCAAAAAGATTTTTATAATAATCAAATTCATAATTCACAATTTTATTTCTCGTAGAAGTAACTTTTATTAAACCTAAAAATTCATCAATATCTTTTTTATCTCTAGTACTCTCAAATACAATATTTTTTTTCTCGCTAAACTTTATATTATAACGAGTTTTTTTCTTCATATTAAACAAGATTTCATCTTCCGTTTTTTGTAAATCAATAACTAAAGTTTGTGGAGGTTGATGATTTTTAGCCGACTTTATAAACTTAAATTCATCAATATTTTTTTTCAAAATTTCTAAATCCGCCTGACTTTGCGGTTCAACTCTAATCCACGAAATATTATTTTCTTTTGCTAAATCTATTACTCTCTGAAAATTTTCTCTTATATTTTTGTTTAAATTAAAAATAGGACCCCTTGGAATAAAAAAATAATTTAATTTTAAAGGTAAGGCATGTTGCAAAATTGAAGCATTAAAATTTTCATCACCAATAAAAAAAGTTTTTAATCCCGTCTTTTCTTTAAATTTTCTCCATTCTTCCGATTGCAAAAAACCTCCGTCTATAATTTTCATAAATTGAATTATAACACGCTCCCTAAAAATTTAAGACTTCTTCAATAATACTTTGAGCATCATAACCAGATTCTTTATGTAATTCATCTAAAGTACCATGTTGAACAAACTTATCTGAAATTCCTAATTTTTTAATTTTTGCATCATACCCATTTTCTACCATAAATTCAATCACAGAACTCCCCAAACCTCCCTTGATTACCCCATCTTCTAAAGTAATAATTTTTTTATGATTTTGAAAAATAGTATTTAACAATTTTTTATCCAAAGGTTTTAAAAATCTCATATTATATAAACTCGGAAAAACATTTTGTTTATTTAATTTTTTAATAGCTTCTATAGCATTATTTCCCACTGGACCCATAAACAAAATAGCTACATCATCAGAATTTCCTTTTATAATTTGTTCCCCCGTTCCAACTTTTATTTCTTTAAACGGTTTTTTCCAATTTTCCAATACCCCATTTCCCCTAGGATAACGAATAAAAAAAGGATGTTTATTTTTATACGCAGTATACATTAAATTTCTTAACTCTATTTCATTTACTGGAGAGGAGATAATCAAATTTGGAATTGGATTTAAATAAGCCAAATCAAAAGAACCATGATGAGTTTCTCCATCTTCGCCTACCACTCCCGCCCTATCCAAACAAAAAACAACAGGTAAATCTTGAATTGCTACATCATGAATTATTTGATCATAAGCTCTTTGTGCAAAAGTAGAATAAATATGACAAAAAGGAATTAATCCTTGCGTAGCCAACCCTGCCGAAAAAGTTACAGAATGTTGCTCTGTTATACCTGTATCAAAAACTCTTTCTGGAAATTGGTTTTGCATAATTGTAAGAGAAGAACCAGAAAGCATGGCAGGAGTAACAGCAACAATATCATCATACTGTTTAGCTAACTCTAAAATACTATATCCAAAAACATCTTGATATTTAGTAAATTTTTTTTCTATTTGTTTATTGCTTTTACCATTTGTAGCATGCCACTTCGTTTGATTTTTTTCAGCCTCCAAATAACCCTTTCCTTTTTTAGTTAAAACATGAAGAATTTTAGGACCTTTTATATCTTTTATATTTTCTAATGTTTTAATTAATCTTTGAACATCATGCCCATCAACTGGACCAAAATATCTAAAATTTAATGATTCAAAAAAATTATTATTTTTTAAAAAAAGATTTTTAACACTATGTTCAATTCTTTTTGATATTTTTTCTACATTAAATCCCGAACCACTAATTTTACGAACTGCTTTTTTTATATTATTTCTAAACTTATTATAATTTTGAGAAGTAGTTATATCCAACAAACAATCTTTTAAAGCTCCAACATTCGGATCAATAAACATTTTATTATCGTTTATAATAATTAATAAATTTGTATCACTTGCCCCAGCATTATTTAACCCCTCAAAAGCAATTCCACCTGTCAAAGAACCATCGCCAATAACTGCAATATGATGATTTTTTAAACCTTTTAATTTATCTGCCACCGCCATTCCCAAAGAAGCCGAAATAGAAACAGAAGCATGCCCCGAAATAAAAGAATCATATTTACTTTCCGCTGGTTTTGTAAAACCACCCAAACCTTTAAATTTACGAATCGTATGAAACTTATCTTTTCTTTCTGTTAAAAGTTTATGGCAATATGTTTGATGTCCCACATCCCAAACAATTTTATCTTCTGGCATTGAAAAAACATAATGTAATGCCACAGTAAGCTCTACAACTCCCAAATTAGAACCAAAATGTCCTCCGTTAGATAAAGTTGATTGTATTATTTTATCCCTCAACTCATCACATAATTTTGGTAAATCACTTTTTTGAAGTTTTTTTAAATCATTTGGATTATTAACTTTAAACAAATACATAATAAATTATTTTAGCACATAAAAAACCTATTTTTTACACCCCAAAAACAAGGAAGCCTTGCTTCCTTGTTTTAAATTCTTGGAAATAATGACTCTTCTGGTTTTTTATTTTCTTTTATAGCCTTAAAAATTTTTTCAGAAGTCTGTGGCATTATTGGTTTTAACCAATCTGCAATCGCATACAAACTCTTTAATAAAGAAAGTAAAATCATTTTTGCTTCATCTGGTTTTTCATCTATTAATTTAAATGGCTTTTTATCAGAAATTAAATCATCTAAATCCGCAATGCTCATCCATATTGCATTCATTTCTCCATTAAAATCATATTTTTCTAAAAGAGAATTTGCTCTATCAAATTTTAAATCTTCTTTTAAACTAATTCCAGCTTTTGAAGACATCGCCAAAATTCTACTTGTTAAATTACCAATTCCATTTACCAAATCAGCCGTATATGCCTCATGAAACCTCTCTTGAGTCCAATCTGCATCTTCGTAATTGTGTAAATGTTTTATAACAAAAAATCTTACAGCCTCAGCTCCATATTTTTTTGCCACATCAAACGGATCCACCACATTACCAACAGTTGTAGACATTTTCTGACCATCAGATAAAATAAATCCATTTACATAAACCACATCTGAATTTTTTATACCAGCCGCCATAAGCATAGATTGCCACATTGCAGACTGTGGACGAATATTATCTTTTCCACAAATTTGAAATACCGTACTATCCGCAGGATTATCTTTTGTTCCCCAAAATTTTTCAAAGTTAGATTCATCATCTCCACCCCAACCCAATGTAGAAATATAATCTACTAACGCATCAAACCACACATACATCACATGTTCATCATCTCCGGGAACAGACACCCCCCAACTCATCTTTTCTTTTAAACGAGAAATTGAAAAATCTTTCATTCCCTCTCTTTCTATTAAAGACCTAATTTCATTTAAACGAAAATCTGGAACAACTGGATTAGTTTTATAATATTTTAATAAATCATCAGAAAAAGCAGAAGCTTTAAAAAAATAATTTTCTTCATCTACCAATTGAATTTCTTTATTTGGATGATCAGGACAAACACCACCAACAAGCTCTGAATCAGTTTTTTCCATCTCACACCCCACACAATATTTTGTTTTATATTTTCTTTTTTCAATATATCCATTTTTATCAACTATTTTCCAAAACTTTTGCGCTGCTTTTATATGATAATCATCTGTAGTACGAATAAAATTATTATAAGAAATATCAAAAACTTTAGTTGCATCATAAAAAACCTGCACCATCTCATCAACATATTCCTGCGGAGTTAATCCTGCCTCCTCTGCATTGTCAGCAATTTTTT
>JAGLGQ010000002.1 GCA_023143935.1 Minisyncoccota bacterium | reverse complement strand
GAGTAATGGCTTTTAATAATGAAAAAGATCATCCAGAAGTTGCTCCATCACAATTTGAAATGAATTTTTCATATACCGATGTAGTGAGGGCTTGTGATAATATTTCATTATATAAATTAATTTGTAGACAGGTTGCAGAAAATATGGGGATGACGGCAACATTTTTACCAAAACCAAAAAAGGGTATAAATGGTAATGGTATGCATTTAAATATTTCTTTTTCAAAAGGTGGTAAAAATATTTTTTATGATAAAAAAGGAAAAGATGGGTTGTCAAAATTTGCTTGGGATGCAACATCAAAAATTTTAAATCATGCTTCTGAATTATGTCTGATTTTTAATTCTTCTGTTAATTCATACAGAAGATTGGATCCAAATTTTGAAGCTCCAAATCAAATTGAAGTTTCGGCAAAGGATAGGGGGTCTATGATTCGTATTCCTGTTGGAAATGAAAAAACTGCTCGTTTCGAGGTGCGTTCAGTAGCTCCTGACGCAAATTCATATCTTGCGATTTTTTCTATTGTAAAAACAATTATTGAGGGGGAAAAAGAAGAGAAAATTGAAAAGAAAAGAGAAAGGGTAAAATTTTTATCTAGTAATATTCATGATGCAATTAGACAATTTAGAAGAGGAGAATTAACAGATAAAATTTTGGGGGAAGAAGCAAAGGAAAGTTATCTTAATTTAAAAGAGGAAGTTGCAGATAGAAGTCCAAAAGAGCTTGGTAGGTACATTAAAAAAGATGAAATTCTTTTTCATCATGAGGTTACGAATCAGGTTTTGTGGGATAAGTTTTAATTTGTTACAAGGTCCGACCTTGTAACAAAAAGAAAATTTGGTAATATAACATATATGTCACGAAAAATAATATTTCATACTGATCAATATTATCACATATTTAATCGCGGAACAGAAAAAATTCCAATTTTTCGAGAAAAAGGTGATTTGTATTATTTTTTTGATTCTATTATTTTAGCAAATCAAATAGGTTTAGGTAATCAAAAAAGAGAACGTGATAAAACATTAGAACGTAAAAAAAATAAAGAAATTGCTAAACAATCAAAAAAACTTGTTTCTATTATTGCATACTGTTTACTCCCTAATCATTTTCATTTAATTTTGAGAGAAGAAATTGAGGGCGGAATATCTAAATTTATGCAAAAATTAGGAACTTCTTATACGATGTATTTTAATCAAAAATATGAAAGAAATGGAGTTTTGTTTCAGGGAAAATTTAAGGCTACGCATTTAGATAGAGGGAATGCTTTGGAATTTACGTCAGTATATGTAAATTTAAATTATAAACATCATCAAATAAATCCCGAAAAATCTTTAATAAAATCTTCACTTTTTGAATATTTAGGAACAGAAAAAGGAGAATCTATTTGTAATTTAGAAGAAATAAAAAAAATAGTAAAAAATGGATTTGATGGGGTGGAGAATTATAAAAAATATCTTAAAAATCAATCAAAATATTTTGTAGAAAAACATGGTAATAATCCAGATACTATAAATTTTGAAGAATTAGAAAAATAAAAAGAGGATGAGATGAACATTTTTTTTATCTTATTTGGTTAGTTACAAAATAATCTATTGATGGTTTTTCATTGTTTTTAGGATAAATTTTTCTTCTCCAATTGTTTCTTTTTCTCTTTTTTTTCCAATCAGTTTCTGATTTTGTATTTTTTACTATAACATCTCTGTCTTTTGTCCCGTAAAGCATAAAAATTAAATTAGATTCTTTAATTACAATAATAAGTTGTATTGGGTTTTCTGTAT
>JAGLGQ010000019.1 GCA_023143935.1 Minisyncoccota bacterium | reverse complement strand
CGCAAGGCCCAATACGCAGCAGCATCTGGGTCTGAATCACGCATAGATTTATGTAAAGCAGAAATTATATTATAATGTTCTTGACCGTTTTTGTCGTACATTAAAGCTTTATTCTGGATTATATTTTTTATAACATCTTCCGTAAGATTTTTATCATTTTTCAATTCTTGCAAAGCTAATTCATAAATATTTAAAGCAAAACGAGCATCACCATGAGAAAAAAAAGCAATAAATTTTAAAATATTATCGTTAATTCCCTTTTTAGAATTTTTTATTTTTAACAATTTATCTTGTCCATTTTTTAAAATTTGCACAATATCTTCTTCTTGCAACATTTTAAAAACAAAAACTTGTGTACGAGAAAGAAGAGCAGAATTTACTTCAAAAGATGGATTTTCTGTTGTTGCTCCAATTAGTGTTATAGTACCATCTTCCACAAAGGGTAATAAAAAATCTTGTTGTTTTTTATTAAAACGATGAATTTCATCTATAAATAAAATAGTTTTTTTTTTAAAAAGAGAATTTTGATTTTCTTGGGCTTCAATGATTATATTTCTCAAATCCGTAATTCCTGCAGAAACTGCATTTACTTTTTTAAAATCAGATTTTGTAATTTCTGAAATTACACAAGCTAAAGATGTTTTTCCCGTTCCCGGTGGACCATAAAAAATCATTGACGGTAGATTATCATTTTCAACTGCTTTTCTTAAAAAAGAATTTTTACCAATAATTTTTTTTTGTCCAATTATTTCATTAAGAGTTTTTGGTTTTAAAAAATGAGCCAAAGGAATATTCATTCATTAAATTTTAACACAAAAAAACAAGCTTTAGCTTGTTTTTTTTTAATTTTCTTCTCTCATTTTTTCTCTAATTTTCTTTAAAATCTCTGTCCTTAATTTATCATTTGCTTTTAACCAATTTCTTGTTTTGTCATACCCAACATCCATTTTTTCTTCCCCATAAAAATATGTTGCTTTTCTTTTTTCAATTATTTCAAATTTTTCACCCAATGCTAAAATTTCTCCTTCTTGCGAAATACCTTCATTATAAATTAAATCAAATTCAGTCATTTTAAATGGGGGAGCCACTTTATTTTTTACAATTTTTACTCTATGTCTTCCGCCAACAACCTCATCTCCTTTTTTTATTTGTGCAATTCTTCTAATATCAATTCTTACGGAAGAGTAAAATTTAAGTGCATTTCCTCCAGTGGTTGTTTCTGGTGAACCAAACATCACTCCGATTTTCATTCTAATTTGGTTTATAAAAATCACTACAGTTTTTGAATTTGCCACAATTGCCGTTAGTTTTCTTAAAGCTTGAGACATTAATCTTGCATGTTTTCCAACATGATAATCTCCCATATTACCCTCAATTTCATCTTTTGGGGTTAGTGCCGCCACCGAATCAATTACAATAACATCTATTTTTCCGCTTCTTACAAGAGAATCTACTATGTCCAAAGCCTGTTCTCCAGAATTAGGTTGTGATACTAAAAGCTCATCTGTTTTTACACCAAGTTTTTTTGCATATAAAGGGTCTAACGCATGTTCTGCATCAACAAAAGCTGCAATCCCATCTTTTTTTTGAGCTTCAGCAATTATATGTAATGCCAAAGTCGTTTTTCCAGATGATTCAGGACCATAAATTTCAATCACTCTTCCTCGAGGAACACCACCAATACCAAGAGCATTATCTATTCCAATTGAGCTTGTAGAAATTGCATCAATATCAACTTTGGCAACATCACCAAGTTTTACAATTGAATCCTCTCCAAATTTATCTTGAATTTCATTAATGGTGGATTCAACTTCTTTCATCATCAATTCTTTTTTTGTCGGTCCTTTATTTGTGATTTTTTTTTCCTTCTTTTCTTCTTTTGTTGACATAATTTATAAGTTTTTTAAATTATTAATTAATAACAATTGTAACATTTTTTTCTTTTCTAGCTAATAATTTGTGATAAAATTAGAATATGAAATTAATTAAATATTTTATTATTATTTTATTATTATTTT
>JAGLGQ010000018.1 GCA_023143935.1 Minisyncoccota bacterium | reverse complement strand
AGTTAAATCAAAAATATCATCAATGGCTACTTTTTCTACAAATTCTGGAACATGAGAAACAAGCACCATTGCCCCTTCGTAATCTGCCAATGCTTTTGCTATTACTGGAATATGTCTAAAATTTATATGATTTGTTGGTTCATCTAAAATTAAAAGTCCCGGTTTCATTAAAACCAATCTCGCAAAAGCGACTAGTCCTTTTTGCCCCTCTGAAAGTTGACTTATTTTTGCATTTATAATTTCAGCATCTACTAAAAATCCTGCCGCCACTGACCTCATATTTTGTTCATCGGGCTTATCCATTGCAGACATTAAAATTTCGTGAGGTGTTTTTTCAAAATCTAAATTAGAAAAATCTTGTCTATAATAACCAATTTTTACTCCATCTGCCACTTCTTCTCCCGTGGCATTTCCCGAAGATAAAGATTCCAAAAGAGTTGTTTTCCCTATACCATTTGGTCCTATCATATGAATATGGTCGCCCCGTTGCAAAATAAGATTTGCTTTCATTTCCTTTGAAACATGGTTTATAAAAATTTTATAAGATGAAATTTTTAAAATATTTAAGGGTATTTTTTTTTGCACCTCAATAACAAAAGGTCTTATTGTTCTATCTTCTTTTCTTACTTCTACTTTATTATCTTCAGATTCTGCCGCTTCCTCCCTTAATCTTTTTGCAACATCTCTCAATCTCCCGCCCTTGTTTCCAAAAGAGCTAGCCCTATCTTTTTTAACTTTAATTTCTTTTTCTAATAATGTATTCTTTGCTTTTTCTCTTGCAACCTGTCTTTCAATTTCTACCACCACATCATTATAATTTCCATCATATTTTTCAACTTTTCTCGTTTGTGAATTTAAATATAAAACTCCTTCTGTAAAAGAATTTAAAAAATCAGCATCATGAGAAATTACTACTATTGTTTTTTTATATTCCTTTAAAAAATTTGTTAAATACTCAATACCTTCGGCATCTAAATTATTTGTTGGTTCATCAAGTAAAAGAACATCGGGATTTTGAATTAACGCGGAAGCTAAAAGAAGTCTGGCTTGTTGTCCACCAGAAAAACTATCAATAATCCTATCTTTAAAAATCTCAAAAACTTCAGAATCTTTATTCGGACCAAGATTTACAATTTCTAAAATTTCATCTATTTTTGGATCTATATTATATATTTTTTCTTTAAAAAGTTTTTGAAAAAAATCTCTTACAGAAAGTTTAAGTTCATCGCGAGGTATTACTTGTCTTGATACCGCAATACTTGTTTTGGGCATTATATTTATAGACCCATCTGTTTCTTCATATTCCCCCGTAATTAACCCAAAAAGTGTACTCTTTCCCGCCCCATTCTTTCCCATAAGAGTAAACTTTGCACCACGACGAATAGAAAAACTAGTATCAATTAAAATTGGTTGATTTTCTTGATGTTCATATGAAACATCTTTAAAAGTTATTATTCCTATATTTTTTGACATATTTTTTAAATTATTTTTTTAATTAGTCTAAAAAAACCTCTTAACATAAAGAAGTTTTATTTTTAACTACAACAAAACCTCTACTGTATTAAACAGTAGTGGCAGCTGTTGATATCGTTGTAGTCATTTCTAACATAATGACTATATTATATGTATAAAGACAAAAAGTCAAGCGTTGTAGCTTTGCTGTAACATTGGTGTAACATTGCTGTAACATTTCAAAGTATATTTCAATTTTTTAAATTTTAGTGTATAATACAATATATTATGGCAAAAAGAGATACAGGTGTTGGAAAAAATAAAACAACAAGAAACCACAAAACTGCAAAAAGATTAGCTATTAAAAAAGTTATGCTTGAAAAAAAGGCAACAAAGAAAAAAGTGGGTAAAAAGAAATAATTCTTTTAAAAAACAGATTTTGCTTTGCAAAATCTGTTTTTTTTATTTCCCTTTATTTATTTTAACTTTTTTGTAATAATGTTCCAAAATTTTTCCCAAAAGTTTTTTCGAAAAATCTGGCCATAAAGTATTTAAAAAATAAATTTCAGAATACGCCCCTTTCCATAACAAAAAATTAGACAACCTTCTGTTTCCTCCTGTTCTAATAATTATTTCTGGGTCTGGAATATCTGCTGTCCACAAAAAGCTCTCAAATTTCTTTTCTGTCATTTTTTCTAATTCTTTTTTTGTTAAATCTTTACCAGCATTTTTTACAGCATCTACAATTTCAGCTCTTCCTCCATAAGATGCGGCAAAAAAAACTTTTGTTTTAAAATGTTTTGTTTTTTCTTCCGTGTCTTTTATTATTTTTTGCAATTTTTTTGAAAATTTATCTATGGAACCAACAAATTTTATGGATACTTCCATATCCATAAATTCCTCTATTTTTTCAGTAAAAACTTTCTCAAAAAGTATCATTAATATATTTACCTCATTTTTTGACCTATTCCAATTTTCCGTAGAAAAAACATAAAAAGTCATATTTTCAACACCTTCTTCTTTAATCCAAGAAATTGTTTTATTTATTTTCTTCAAACCATATTCATGACCTTCTGTTTTTTTTAATCCATTTTTAACGGCCCATCTCCTATTACCATCTATAATAATAGCTATTGATTTAATTTTACTCATTTTTTCATTATAACATGTTAAAAAAATAATAAAAAAACTTTCTAAAATTTTAGAAAGTTTTAATATAACTAAAAGTTATTATTATGCTTCTCCGTCTTCATTTTCTTCTCCATCATTATCATCATCGTCATCGTTGTCAGTATCATCTGAATCTACTTCTGATCTATTTACTCTAATAAGTTCTCTTAATTCCTTCATAATCTCTCTTACATTTAAAAAATATTGTTTAAAATCTTCTCTAACAGATTTATATACTGCCCTAACTTCTTCAAAAATTTTCTTTAATTCTTCTTTGTCTGTACTTTGAGGATCAAAAGATTCAATTTTTCCTGCTAAATCTACTATTTTTGCTCTTATTTTTTCTATATACTCTTCCCCCCTTACTCTTTTTTCTTCCAAATTTGATATATCATATCCTTTTTCCTTTAATATCTCTAATCTTTCTTTTACTCTTTCGTTAATTTTTGTAGCCTTGTTTTCATATGCCTTTAATTTTCTTAAAGTATTTTCCAATTTTTGCTTTGCAAAAATAATTCTCTTATTTCTTATTTCTACCAATCTCTTTTCTCTTTCTTCTTTGATTTCTGCTCTTTTTACTTCTGCTTCATCTTGAAGTTCACCCTTTCTCATTTCAGCTTCTTTCCTAATTTGTGTTCTTTCTTCATCCGTTTCAGCATTTTTCATTTTTTCTGCAAAATCTTCTCTTTCATTTTGCACTTCCTCCCTAAATTCCATTCTTTCTGCTTGAATAACTCTTCTTGCTTCAGTTGTTTGAATTTGAACTTTTTTTTCAATTTCTTTTTTTTGATCTAAAATTTCTTTTTTTTCTTGACTAATTACTTGTTTTTCTTCTTTGAATTCTTTTTTAACTTTTTGAATTGCTCCACTATTCACACAATTCTTAATTGCAAAATCACTAGCATTTGGACCTAATTTTTTTTTACATGCTTCCAATATTGGATTTATTGATGTATTTGAAACAGCTCCATCAATTGATAAAGCACCTACTGCAAAAACAGAACTAGATACCATAAATAATAACGCCCCTAATAAAAATAATTTCTTCATGTTTAAATGTTTAAATGTTTAAATGTAATAATTTATAATAATTGATTAATAATAAAAAATATTATTTACATTAAATATTATACATTACCTATTACATAAAATAAAGAATTTTATCGCAATAAAATTATAATTTTGTCAAAATTTCTGGACCATTTTTGGTTACTAAAATAGTATTTTCAAATTGAGCAGTTTTTTTTCCATCTTTCGTCAAAAATAAATAATCATCTTTAGCAATTTTAATTCCCCAATCTCCTTCACACACTATTGGTTCAATCGCTAAAACCATTCCTTCTTCTATTTTTACAACAGGAACTCCTAAATTTTTTCCATTAGGAATAAAAGGCTTGTCGTGAATTTTTCTTCCCACTCCATGCCCACCAAGTTCTTTTACGGTATCAAAATTAAATTCCCTCGCTACTTTTTCAGCTGTTCCTCCAATATCTTCCGTAGTATTTCCAATTTTTGCTTGCAAAACGGCTTCTCTTGTAACCTCTTTTGCTGTTGCTATAAGCTCTAAATCTTTTTTAGACATTTTTCCAACTCCATATGTTCTACAAATATCAACAAAAAGTCCTTTATATTTTATAACTATATCCAAAGAAACAACGTCTCCATCTTTTAATCTATATTTATTATTTTTTGAAATTCCATGTGCTACTTCGTTATTAATAGATGTACAAACAGCAGACGGAAAGGGGTAACTTGCTCCACTCGGTGCATAACCTACTGTGGCAGGAGTTGCTCCGACTTCTTCTATAAGTTCCAAAGATTTTTTTTCTATATTTGAAACCCCTAATCCAACATGTAAAAAATTTTCTAATTGTTTTAAAATCCAGGCAAGTTTTTTTCCGCCCTCACGTAAAACTTCCCGTTCTTCTTTAGAATAAAACTGATACATAAATAAATATCTTAAACTTCATAATTAAGAGCTCTTTTGTAAACAAAATACTCTTCTACATTCAATCTAGTTTCTAATTCTGACATTATTCTTGAAAATTCAAATTTAAAAATATCTTTATCTGAACATTTTATTTTTTCTTCTGTATCAAAAAATATAAAAAAAGTATTAATTCTAGATAATACAAAATCCATTTGCTTCATAAAACCCTCCACGCCACCAGCAGACCCACCAGAATTAACTAATATTTTTATAAAATTTGGATAAAATTCTTCATTTTCTAATTTTAAATGTTCAGCAATATCATTTTTTAAAGAAAAAAGTAACTTAGAAATATTTTCATAATCCCATTCATCTTTTTTTAACTCCAAAGAAATATCTGCAATTTTTTTTTCAATATCTCTATGTTGTTTTTTTAATTTAATTACCAAACTCTTTAACATAATTTAATTTTAACACAAAAAAACTAACAAAAAAAGAATTACCTTATTTCAAAACCATTCTCTTCCAACTTTTTATAAATTTTATCCATTATTTCATTTACAAATATGTCAGATAAAGTTTTTTCATAAGATTGAAATATTATAGAAAAAGCAAAAGATTTTTTATCTTCATCATCTTTTTTAAAAATATCAAATAAAGATAATTTTATAGCTTCTTCTGGTAAAAAATTTTTAATAAATTCTTCTGCTTCTTTTACTGTATATTTACTTGGTACCCAAAAAGCCACATCTCTTTCAATTTTTGGATATTTAGAAACTTTTTTATAATCAACAGATTCATTTATATTTTCTACCAATTTCTCAAAATTAATTTCCCAAAAATTAATACCCACACCACCAACCATAATATCTGCACAATAAATATCAGCTACAAAATTTTTATCATTTGATTTTTTCCACTCTATGTTTTTTACAGAAAGTACTTCAAAAATTTTTTCCAAATATCCTTTCGTTCTATAAAATAATTCTTCTTTTTGTTTTTCTTTTATTTTTCTTTTTCCAATAATTCCCGCAAATGAAAAATACTCATTTACAACCTTACTCTCATCACTATTTTCATATCCTTCAAAAACTTTTCCTATTTCAAATAATTTTGGTTCATCAGAATATACTAAATTTTTTTCAACTTTTTCCTTTAACAAATCTAATAAATTTTTTCTCAAAGTTGTAGCACGAGCATTAAGAGAATTTTTTAACTTTACAACTCCACTATCTACTAATGTCCTAGAATAAACTTCAAAAAAACCATCAGAAACTAAAACATCAGAAACAAAATTTATACTATCTTTAACTATATTTTTTTGAGGAATAATAAATCCTTCTTCAATTGGTGTTTCTGGGATATTTGTATATCCATAAATTCTACCAACTTCTTCTATAAAATCTTCTTCTATATTTAAATCTAATCTTTGTATTGGTGATGTAACTATAAAAATTCCACTTTCGGCTTCTGTTTTAAAATTAAGTCTATTAAAAATTTTCATTACCTCATCTTCTTCTAAATCTACCCCTAGAACAGAATTAATTTTATCTAAAGTTACTCTTACTGACTTATTTTTTTTAAATTCTTTATTAGTGTCTAAAATTTCATTTGAAATTTTTGCCCCACACTCTGTCTCAAATAAATAAGACATTAAAGCTAAAGCGTCATCAATCCTACATAAAGGTACTTCATTTTCATACCTCTTTGAAGCATCTGTCTGCAATTTTAATCTCTTGGCGGTATTCCTAATATTTTCAAAATTAAAATTTACAGCAGACATTACAATTTTAGTAGTATTTTCATCAATACCAGTTATTTCTCCCCCCTTAACTCCAGCGATATCCATAGCTTTTTTATCATCAGCTAAAACTAACATTTTTTCATCTAATTCATGTTCCGCCCCCGAAAGGTCTATAACTTTTTCTCCCTTTTTGGCAAATCTAATGTTGATATTTTTCTTTTTTCCATCCAATTTATCAAAATCAAAAGCATGTACTGGTTGACCAGTAACCCACATAACATAGTTTGTAATATCAACCACATTGTTTATACTTTTCTGCCCAATTGATTCTAATTTTTCTTTTAACCAATCTGGTGATGGTTTTACTTTTACATCCACAGCCAATCTCTTTGTGGCTCTATTTATTAAATTTTTTTCTTGAATTAAAAGTGAAACAAAATCTGATGTCTTTAATTCTTTACCATACTCTTTACCATCTAAATTAAAAATGTCATATTTTCTAGGTATATCTAAAATTGCAGAAACTTCACTAGCAATTCCATCATAAGAAAAACAGTCTGAAGATCTGTTCGGTAAAACATCCCACTCAATTAAAAAATCTCCACTTTCAAGCTTTTCCACCCCCTCTAATTCAAAAGCATGCAAACCAACTTTTTCAGCTAATTTCTGAACTTCTGGTAATTTTTTATCAAAATATTCTTGTAACCAATTATAACTAAATTTCATAATACTATAAATTAAAACTGTTTTAAAAATGGAATATCCCCATCGTAGAAATCTCTAATATCATCTACTCCGTATTTTAACATTACTAATCTTTCTAACCCTGGACCAAAAGCTAAAGCTTGATACTTTTTTGAATCTATTCCCACAGCTTTTAAAACATTAGGATGAATCATTCCAGCCCCTAAAAGCTCAATCCACCCCGACCCCTTACAAACATTACAAGAAGAACTCGGGTTATTTTTTGGACACTTAAAACAGGTCAAATCAAGTTCCACACCAGGCTCTACAAAAGGAAAAAATCCTGGTCGAAGTCTAACGCCAATTGAATCATCATTTAAAAACTTTCTCAAAACAGAAGCTAAAATAAATTTTAAATTAGCCAATGAAATATTTTCTCCTACAACCAATCCATCCCACTGATGAAATTGAGCTTCGTGTGTAGCATCTATTGCTTCATTTCTAAAAACCCTACCTGGTGCCAAAACACGAATTGGCGGTTTATTATTCTGCATATGTCTTATATCTACAGATGTACAATGTGTCCTCAAAACTGTCTCATCTAATTTATCTACCCAAAATGTATCTTGCATATCACGAGCAGGATGATTTTTTGGTACATTTAAAGCATCAAAATTATAAAACTCCTTCTCTACTTCTGGACCAGAAATAATAGAAAACCCCATAGATTCAAAAATATCTTCTAATTCTCTTCTCGCCTTTGATAAAACATGGGCGTTTCCTTTTTTAGCTTTACTTCCTGGAGCAGTTACATCAATACTTGTCATAGAAAATATTTTATCATTTAAATAATAAATAACAAACTATTTAGTTGAGTCCCACAAAATAGTTTGTTATACTATTTACTATATGTTAACAACAAACTATTACAGAAATATTGTTTGGCACAATTTTCAAGATATTATTACAGAGGGTAACTTTTTAGAATTAGTAAAAAAATATAATATAGATGATTATATTTCTAGAAGATTTTTGGGAGATATAAATAGAGATAAAGCGTTAGTTATTAATGGACATTTATTTTTTTCTTTATCTATACCAGATTTAAAAGATGAAGAATTTAATAAACAAGTATTAAAATTTATAATAGGAAAAGATTATATTATATCTTTTAGTAGTACAAAAAATGAAGGAATTGAAAAATTTAAAGCAGATTTTGAAAAAAATGCCCATTTGGGAAAAGGGAGGGATTATGAAAATCCAATTGTATATTCATTTTTACATATTTTTGAAAAAATATATGAAAATATGCTTTTTGAATTAAAAGATGTATCTTCGGAAATAGAAAATATAGAAAAAAAAATATTTTCAAATAAAGAAAAAGAAATGGTTGTTAGAATTTCAAAAGTAAACAGAAAATTAATTGATTTTAGGAGATATTTAAAAACTCACGATGATAGTTGGAAAATTTTCTTAGATTTATCAAAAACTTTTTTCCCTCAAAAAAATTCTTATACCACATTGGAAGGAATTGTACTCTCTTATCAAAAAGCGCTATCTCAAGCAGAACAATTACAAGAAAATCTGTGGGAATTAAGAGATACTAACAATTCTCTTTTAAATGCAAAATTAGGTGAATCTTCAAAAACTTTTACTTTAATTGCATTTTTAACTTTACCCATAACTCTTTTTATTTCAATTATTTCAATTCCCACAAAACAAGGACATTTATTTTTAGGTCATAATAATGACTTTAATTTAATAATTGTCACAAGTATTACAATGCTTATAGTAATGGCTGGAATTTCAAAAATAAAAAAATGGTGGTAATTTTATAAATAACTAAAATAAAAAGGTGGAAAATTGCAAAGCAATTTTCCACCTTTTTTCCTGTTATTAATAACTAATTTAATTTATTTAACAGATTTAAGAAAGTATAAAACATATTTTATAATCGTCAATATTTACATTGTGGATAAACTGTGATTATTTATTTATTTATTATTGCCTCAATTCCCAATAAAGTTCCGTGTGCAATATACTCCACTAAAGAACCTCCCCCTGTAGAAATAAAATCAACATTTTCTCCTAACCCCATTTCATATATTACAGAAGATGTATTTCCACCACCAGCAATAAATAAATTTTCTTTATTTGCTAAAATTTCAAATAAATATTTTGTTCCATCTTTAAATCCCCCTTCGTAATATCCCAATGGTCCATTAAAAAATATTATTTTAGCTTCTTTTAACTCTTTTTCTATTTCTAAAAATGACGATGGTGAAATATCTAAAATTTTATCATCTTTATTTACTTCTGAAATTTCTTTTTCTACTTTTCCTTTTTTGTTTTTTACAATTACTAAATTTGGGATAAATAAATTTTTTTTATCTATATATTTTTGTAAATCCATTTCTTCTTTATCATATACAGAATTTCCTATTTCATAACCTAAAAATTTATAAAAATTATTTATAATTGCTCCACCAACAATCACTTTATCAAATTTATCAGTTAAAATATCCAAAATTGGTAATTTAGATTTAATTTTAGCCCCACCTAAAACAAAGATGCTATTACTTTCCTTCTTCAACTCTTTTATTTTATTTAAAAATTCAAGCTCCTTTTCAAATTGAATACCAAAATATTTTTCTGTAAAATTTTTCGGCAATTCCGAAATTGATGCATGTTTTCTATGAGAAACAGAAAATGCCTCATTTACATAAACATCCGCAAACTCTGATAAATTTTTTGCAAACAAAACATTATTTTCTTTTTCTAAATCAGTAGCCCTTAAATTATCTAAAAATAAAATTTCTCCTTTTTTCATACTAGAAATTTGAGATTTTAATTCTTCAACTTTTTGATTATTAAAATTTACAAAAGTTTTTTCATCAAAACTAATGGGTAATTTCTCCTTTTTTTTAAAATATTTAAAAATTTTTTTTAAAGTTAAATTTGAATCTCTACCAATATGCCCAATTAAAATTATTTTAGCTTTTTTATCAATTAAAAATTTTAAAGTAGGCAAAACAGCCTTAAGTCTAAAATCACTTTCTATATTCCCTTTTTCATCTAATGGTACATTCACCCCAACCCTAACTAAAACCCTTTTACCTTTTAAATTATTCGCATTACTTAAAAAAAAATTATTTGTCATAAGGTTATTATAATATTTATGTTAAAATACTCAAATGGAAAATAAAAAGATTTATGACCTAATTATTATTGGAGGTGGACCTGCTGGAATGATGATGTCTATTACTGCTGCAAAAGATGGAGCATCTGTTTTATTGTTGGAAAAAAATACAGAATTAGGAAAAAAACTTAAAATTACGGGGGGTGGAAGATGTAATATCACCAATAAAGAATTAGACAACAAAAAATTCTTAGAAAATTTTGGTAATTCTAAAAAATTTTTATTTTCTCCTTTTGCAAAATTTTCAGTAAAAGATACTTTAACTTTTTTTGAAAAAAATAATTTACCCTTAACTGTAGAAGCTAGGAATAGAGTTTTTCCAAAATCTCAAAAAGCAACTGATGTTTTTAAAACTCTAGAAAAAATAATGAGAAACAATGGAGTTAAAATTCTTACAAATCAACAAGTTATAAAAATTAAAAAAATTGATTCATCAAATGGAAAAAATATTCTTGATTCCGTAAAAACAAAATCAGGAGAAACTTTTTTTGGAAAAAACTTTGCTATTGCGACTGGTGGTGTTGCTCACTCAGAAACTGGTTCAACGGGTGATGGATTTAAATTTTTAGAACGTCTTGGTCATACAATTAAAAAACCAAATCCAAATATAGTACCTTTAAAAACAGATTCCGAAATATTACATAAAATTTCAGGTACTTCTTGGTCTTTCTGTAAAATACGATTTATCCAAAATAAAAAAACAGAAATCTCAAAAAAAGGAAAAATTTTATTTACTCATTTTGGTCTTTCGGCTCCCTTAATCTTAAATTCTTCTTACGAAGTAAGAAATCTTTTAAAAAATGGAGTAGTTGAGGCTTCTATTGATTTATTTCCAGACACGGAAGAACCAGAATTAGACAGAAAACTTTGGAGATTATTTGAAAAAAATCAAACTAAAAAACTTAAAAATGTTTTGCCAGAATTGTTACAAAAAAAACTTGCAGAAGCAATACTAGAATATTTTCCAAAAGAATTATCTAATAAACAAATAAACGAAGTTTCAAAAGAAGAAAGAAAAAAAATAGTAAAAAAAATGAAAAATCTAACAATGCAAATTATTGATACTTTAGGATTAAATAAGGCGGTAATAGCAGATGGTGGTTTAATATTAAACGAAGTAAATTTTTCAAATATGAGCTCAAAACTTTATCCTAATTTATATGTTTTGGGTGATGTCTTAAATATTAATAGACCTTCTGGAGGATTTTCCCTACAATTATGCTGGACGACGGGATATGTGGCTGGAAAAGATATAACGATAAAAAAACATGAAACTAAAATTTAAAAAATTAACAGAAAAAGCAAAAAGTCCAAACTTTGCACATCCTACAGACGCTGGAATGGATTTATATACTACAAAAAAAATTATACTAAAACCTAATGAAAAAATTGTGGCTTCAACGGGTATTGCTATGCAAATTCCAGAAAAACATGTGGGTCTTATCTGGGATAAATCAGGGGTAGCCATAAAAAGAGGTATTAAAATTCTTGGAGGAGTGGTGGACTCAGGATATAGGGGGGAAATATTAGTTGGATTAATAAATCTTTCCAACAAAGAACAAATTTTTGAAGAGGGTGATAAAATAACTCAAATATTAATTCAAAAAATAGAACAACCAGAAATAATTGAAACAGATACTTTAGAAGAAACGGACCGAGGAAAAAAAGGATTTGGGTCAACAGGAAAAAATTAACCCCCCGTTTAAACGTACATTTAAACGGGGGGTTATTATAGTAATAAAACAAAATTTTTATAAAATTATTTTCCAGAAACAACTATTACAAATTCTCCCCTAATTTTTTTGGAATTTTTATCAAAAAATTCTTTTACTTCTTTTACGCCTCCTCTGATTTTTTCTTCGTACATTTTAGTAAGCTCACGAGCAACAAAAATCTCTCTATCTTTTTCACAAAATTTTTCCAAAGAATCTAAAGCTTTTGTTAGTCTGTGTGGTGATTCGTAAAAAACTGATGTTTTTTTATTTTCAGTAATTTCTTTAAAAATAGTTTCTCTTCCTTTTTTGTGTGGCAAAAATCCATAAAAAATAAACTCAGATGATGGAAATCCAGATACAGACAACGCAGAAAGTACAGCAGAAGCTCCCGGAATTGGAATAATTTCTATCTCTGGATTATTTCCAAATTCTTTATATAAATCTGAAACTATTTTTACTCCAGGGTCTGAAATTGTGGGAGTACCGGCATCTGAAATTAAAGCAATATCTTTTTTATCTCTTAATAAATCAATGATTTTATTTTTTTTTCTTTCTGTAGAAAAAGAATTATAAGAATCAAGTTTAGTATTTATTTTATATCTATCAAAAAGTTTTTTACTTACTCGCGTATCCTCAGCTAAAACCAAATCAACTGATTTTAAAATTTCAATAGCTCGAAAAGAAATATCATCTAAATTACCTATTGGCGTTGCTACTACAAAAAATTTACTCATGTTCTTTTTTTAAAATTTCATCGATAATAAATTTTTGTTCTTGTAAAAGAATTCTGTTTTTTAAATAAAATAAAGTTACACAAGAAAAAAAACCTATCAATCCCAAAATTGCAATTCCCTTTAAAATTCCAGTTACAGAATTTAAATCTTGCCCAAATATATATCCAGAACCAAGCCATAATATTGCCCAAAAAAATCCTCCAACTAAATTCCAAACTGCAAAAGATTTTCTATTCATATCCATTACACCAGCGACAAAAGGAGCAATTTCTTTTATTCCTGAAATAAAACGAGCGAAAAATATAGATTTTCTCCCGTGCTGTAACAAAAAAGATTCAGTAAAAACATAATATTTTTTATCTATCCACTCAAATTTCATAATATTTCTACCAAAAAATCTACCAATTAAATATCCCAAATTATCTCCTAAAAATGCTCCGATAACTACAATGATAAATAAAATAGCAAAAGATAAATCTCCATTGGCGGCAAACGCTCCTAAAGATAAAATAAAAGTAGAACCGGGAACTAACGCCAAGAATATTGTTCCCTCAGCCATAGCGGCAAAAAATGCAACCATATACATCATTTCCGTATGATTTTGTATAAAAATAGAAATACATTCAATAAATTCAATCATTGCGAGATTATATCATATTTATCTTTTTCACAAAGCAAGGCTTAACACATAGAAAAATTTTCTATGTGTTAAGCCTTGCTTT
>JAGLGQ010000017.1 GCA_023143935.1 Minisyncoccota bacterium | reverse complement strand
AGAAAATAAAGAAATTTTATATTTCTATTATTTTCTTGCACCACAAGAGTACTTCCATTTTTATAGTCGCTGTAGCTCCTTAGAAATTAGGTCGTGCGGAGCTATTAAAAAAAACAGAAGCTTGCTTTGTTTTTTTGTAGTGATAGTTAGAAAAAAAAGTTCAGTACTTTTGTTGGAATGGTTTATTTTATAGAATATTTGTTTTATGAATTATAGAAAGAATATTTGATTAGTTAAGGCTTTATAAAAAAAATGCTGGGTTATGTTTATATATAGTCAGTAAAAATTACACCGTTCGTTTCGAGTTGTTTTTTTAATTTTTGAAGTGCTACATTTTGAATTTGTCTAACCCTTTCTTTTGTTATACCAAAAGTTTCTCCTACATCTTCTAAAAACATAGATTCTTTTGTTTCGTTTAGTCCAAATCTTAGTTTTAGAATTTCTTTTTCTCTGTTGCTTAAATCTGATGTTTTGAATATTTCTTTAATTAGAGTCAATAAATCTTTGTTTGTTAGTTGATTGTTTTGTTTGTTGTCGGAGATAGTATCTAATATTGTTATTTTGTTATTGTTTGATGTGGATTCTTCCGTGGATTTAATAAAAGAATATCGGTTTATGATAGTTTTAATGCCCAGTATTTTTTTTGTATTCCAAGCGAGTTCGTTAGATAATTCTTCTTGAGTTGGTTTTCTGTTTAGTTTTTTTGTTAGGTTTGTTTTAGCTCTTCCATAATGGGTTATAAGTTGTTCCGTATCTTCTGGGAGTTTAATTGTTCTTTCTTTTGTTTTTATCTGCCTGTGAATTGAACGTTTTATCCAATATTTTGCATATGTTGGGAATCTATATCCTAATTTATAGTCAAATTTTTCGATAGCTTTGTATAAGCTAAAAGTGCTTTCTTGGATTAAATCATCTATATTTAAGTGGATTAGTGAGAGGTTAAATTTATTGATTATAAAAAAAGGTAATCTAATATTGAGCATTAAAATTTCATCGGTGATTTTTTTAATTTGTATTTCATCATTTTTTTCTCTAGCTTTTTCCAATTCCTTAAAGAGAATAGTTTCTTGCTCTTTTTTTGAAAGTTCATTGCAAGGAGATTTCTTTTGGAAACATTTTTCTGGTGTTTTTTGTAACATAATTTTTTAAAATATTATTATATTTAAATAATAATATTTTGTCAAGTATGTAAAAAGTTATAATTATTTTTTGTTATGAAATTTTTGATGGACTTCTTTGAGGAATTTGTCGGAAATATTTGTATAAACTTGAGTGGTGTTTATGCTTGCGTGACCCAAAAGCATTTGAACGGAACGAATATCTGCTCCATTTTGCAATAAATCTGTTGCAAAATAATGTCTGAGGGTGTGAGGAGTAACATTTTTCATTATTCCTGCTTCAATTCCTCTATTTTTAATTATTCTCTGTACAGCCCTTGAATTTATACGATTACCTTTTTTTGTTATAAAGAGAGCTTTACTTTGTAGAGTGTTTTGTTTTTCATTTCTAATTTTTAAGTATTTTTTTACAATAGATTTTGCGGCGTCAGAAAGAAAAACTATTCTTATTTTTTCACCTTTTCCTCTAATGGAAAATTCATCAATATTTAAATCTAAATCATCACCTAAAGAGCAAAGTTCCGAAACCCTTAATCCCGTAGAGTAAAGCATTTCTAAAATAGC
>JAGLGQ010000016.1 GCA_023143935.1 Minisyncoccota bacterium | reverse complement strand
TCTCATTTTAGTTTTTGCTAATTCTATTTTTTCTGGTGCCAGTGTTTTTATATCATTTTTAGCTAGATATTTTAAAAAAGAACGCAAAGCAATTAAATAATAATTTTGGGTTTGTTTTTTTAGGGTACTTTTTTCTGCACCTTGTTTTTTGTTTTCTTGTCTATTTAACCAAAGTCTAAATTCGCGTATTTTATCTTGTGAAATTTCCGAAGGGGATTTTATTTCTGAAAATTTAAAAAAACGAGATAAGTATCTATCATAATTTTTTACGGTGTTAAGTGAGCGACCTTTTTCAATTTCTAAATAATTTAAAAATTGTTTTTTTAAATTTGAAATATTTTGCGACATTAAATATATTATACATTTTTATTTGCAGTTTAAAACTTTTTCACTTTTTCACAAAGCAAGGCTTAACACATAGAAAGTTTTCTATGTGTTAAGCCTTGCTTTGTGAAAAAGTTTTTTTATTAATTTTTTGTATTGTTAAATTATGTTAGAATATCTTATATATTAAAAAATATCTTATGGCAAATTATAATCATAAAAAAGTAGAAAAAAAATGGCAGAAAAAGTGGGAAGAGGCAAATTTATTTGAAGCAGATAAAAAAGATAATTCAAAAGAAAAATATTATATTTTAGATATGTTTCCTTATCCTTCTGGGGAGGGGCTTCATATGGGACACACAGAATCTTACACGGCTTCCGATGTATATTATAGATATAAAAGAATGCAGGGTTTTAATGTTTTACATCCTCAAGGTTTTGATTCTTTTGGTCTTCCTGCAGAAAATTATGCAATTAAAACAGGAGTGCATCCATCAAAAACTACGGAGCAAAATATGAAAAATTATTGTGTTCAATGGAAGTCTTTAGGGTTGGGACATGATTTAAAACATTTAGCTATTACATCTTCTCCAGAATATTTTAAACATACGCAGGTTATTTTTGGTAAACTTTTTGAAAATAATTTAGTAGTAAGAAAAACAGACACAATAAATTGGTGTCCTTCTTGTAATACAGGAATTGCCAATGAGCAGGTGGTTGCGGGAGAATGTGAAAGGTGTGGTACACAAATAGAACAAAAAGAAATTCCGGGATTTTTTTTCAAAATTACTGATTTTGCTGAGGAATTAATTAATGATTTGGATAAGGTGGATTGGCCAGAACATACAATAAAAAATCAAAGAAATTGGATTGGAAAATCTGAGGGTGCAAAAATAAAATTTGCAGTAAAACATCAGGGAGAATATATTGATAATGAGATAGAAGTATTTACAACGCGTCCCGATACACTTTTCGGAGCAACTTATATGGTTTTAGCACCTGAACATAAACTTGTACAGGAATTTTTAAAAATGGATTTGATAGAAAATGTAGATAATGTTAGACAATATTTAGAAAAAACAAAAAAGAAATCTGAACTTGATAGATTAGAGGGGAAAGAAAAAACGGGAGTAGAATTAAAGGGTGTTACTGCTACAAATCCAGCAACAGAAAAATCAGGTTTAAATGAAAATGTTGATATTCCAATTTTTATTTCCGATTATGTTTTAGCGGGATATGGTACTGGAGCTATTATGGCTGTACCTGCTCATGATCAAAGAGATTTTGAGTTTGCGAAGAAGTTTGGTGTTGAAATTAAAAATGTAATTTTACCAAATTTGAATGATTATAATAATGATTATAAAAAATTAAATCAAGATATTTGGGATGATCTTCCTCCTCGTGATACTGGATTAAGTGATAGTGAAATTTTAGAAAAAAATATTAAATTAATTAAATCAGGAAAAGTAAGTTTTTGGGGTAATGGTATTTTAATAAATTCAGGTGATTTTAATGGACTTGAAGTTGGAGAAGCCAAAAAGAAAATTACAGAATTTGTAGGGGGAGAATTAACTTCAAACTATAAGTTAAGAGATTGGTCTATTTCTCGTCAAAGATATTGGGGTTGTCCTATTCC
>JAGLGQ010000015.1 GCA_023143935.1 Minisyncoccota bacterium | reverse complement strand
ACTAACTCAAATTTGCAAGTCGGACCTTTTAAAAAACGTCCGCGTCATCATCAAAGTTGTTTCTCGTCGTCGTCCGTCGTTGAGTCGTTCCTCGTCTGAACAAAGTGAAGAGGAGGTGGGACCTCCTGAAAAACGTCATCGTCCGCGTCATCGTCCGCATCAGTCGAACTTTTCAAAAAACATCCATTACATTAACCATACCACTTTTTAGCATAATTTTTAAAATTTAATATTTTTATGAAAGTATTGGATATCGAATAATTATTTGATTTTAAAAAAACGAGAAATGCTTTCTGGAATTAATGAGCAAATAATTTTATCTAAAAAGAAATTATTTTTATAAGATAAATAGATAAATAATAAAAAATAATTTACTTATTATTGATGAAAATTTTTGTTTCTTTATTTGGTAAATTTTTGTTTTTTTGAACAAAAGAAGATAAAAATTGTATTTGCTCTTTTTTTATATTTAATTCTTTTGAAATAAATTCTTTTATTTTCAGTTTCCAAACAGATTGTTTTTTTTCAAGAGTACCCAAATAAAATTTATTTCTATCAACAGCATCTGAACTCCAACTGTTTTCATCATCATTGTATAGAAACATACTCGAAACTTCTATCGTATAAACATTTTTTATATATTGATAAAACTTCAGTAATAATAAAGTTGATGATGAACTCATTAAATCATAATAATTATTATTCATTCCCATTGTTGGGGATAGCTGTGTATGATATAAATTTTCATGTTTTGAATGTGCAATATTCCCAAATTTAGAACGATCATCCCAAGCTCTCTGTAAATTCTCACAGAGTAAATCTGCCAATTTTAATTTTTCTTTTGCTATTCCCAAATTAACCTTAAAGTCATTTTTTTTATTACCCACATAATTTAAAATTACTTCAATAGATTTAGTATTATTTAATGCAAATTCAACCATAGTTCCTCTCTCAACTGTCGCGTACAAATAATGTAATGCTGTCATAAATACAGAATTATCAAACTTATATAATTCTTCAAAAAAGTTTTCAGCAGTATCATCTTTCCAATCATCAGAATAATATTCTGGACCACATATTTCTAAATTTCCCCAAGACCTATATAATTTTAATCTTTTTTCCTTATTATTTTTTATATTAGAAACTCTAACCAACTTACTTTTATATGGGTAAAATGACACTCCTCCACCATTACTTTTTACATTTTTACCCCAAGCATAACTATAAGTTAAAGAAAGTCTTGATAATAACTCCTCGGAAACTTTTTGTGCATGTTCAATAGCATCATTTTCTGAAAAACTATCTTTAATATATATTTTTAATACAACATCTGAATGA
Source organism: Minisyncoccota bacterium (assembly GCA_023143935.1). Taxonomy (GTDB): domain Bacteria; phylum Patescibacteriota; class Minisyncoccia; order Phycocordibacterales. Next base: position 5,765 of record JAGLGQ010000015.1, on the reverse strand, counting down.
ATTTTTATATTTGAAGATGTTGGTTTTTTTGAATAACCAACTTTAAAATAATTATCAAATAAATTCATACTGAAATATGTTTTAATTTCCCCAAAACCCAATAAAAATTGTTTCCATTTAGATACCCTAGTAATTTCACATTTTGTTCTCAAAAAAGAATATTCTTTGTTTGGAAAAACATATCCTGTTAGTAGAAAATAAATAACAAAATCACCACTGTATTTATTGAGTGTTATATCTGTTCCTTTAAATAATTCATAAAAGAAAAATTTTATTTTATATACTATATTACTCCAAGTATTTTGATTAAATTTACCCATAATTTATATTATAACAAAAACAGCTAAATTTAGCTGTTTTTGTTATTTTAGTTGTGGGTCATTATTATGACCCCAAAGAGTCACTTGAACTCTCAACTGAATGTGACTCTACGGAGAATCGGAGTCAAACTCGAAAATTTCACTTATCATTTTTTCCCTAAATTCATTCCGTTTATTAAGAACTGTCCCTCATCACTTTGTAAATATCAGTAATTTTTTTAGTTTTGTGATCTCACGGAGAATCGAACTCCGATTGCAGGAATGAGAATCCTGTGTCCTAGCCATTAGACGATGAGACCTCTTTATTCTCATCGCTAACGGCTAGGACACTGATGTATCCTACGGATTTTAATTAAGTATTCTTCGTACCTCAGAAATCCGTAGCCGTTAACGATAAGACCATAAAGCCTTGAATTGAAAAACAAATTATATCATAAAAATTAATACTGTGTTAAAATATTCGAATGGATATTTTAGTAAAAAAGTATGATGGGTCAATGGAGAAGTTCAATAGGGACAAGTTGGCACAATCGATAAAGAAAAATGGTGGTCCGGCAGAAATTGTAGACGAAGTTTGTAATTATTTAAAGAAAGAAAATATTACTAAAATAACAACTGAAAAAGTTTATAAAATAACTAGAGATTTTTTAAAAAAAAGAGACAAGTCAGCATATTTAAAATATAATTTACCACTAGCTATTTCACGCCTTGGACCAGAGGGATTTGCATTTGAAAAATTTGTGGGGGAAGTATTTGAGGCTTATGATTATAAGCCAGTATATGTGGGAAAGAAAATTCAAGGAAAGTGTGTTATTCATGAAATGGATATTGTGGCATATAAAAATAATAAAATATTAACTGCGGAATTAAAATTTCATAATTCTCGTTCAAAAAAATCTGATTTAAAAGTTGTTTTATATATGAAGGCTCGATTTGATGATATTGTAGATGGTGGATTTTATGAAAATAAAACACCAAGACAAGTAATTATAACTAATACTAAATTTACATATAATGCTCGTAATTTTGCAAAATGTGCTGGGGTAGAAGTTTTGGCGTGGAATTATCCTGAATCAAATAATTTATATAATTTTATTTTAAAATCTGGAGTACATCCAATTACTGCCATATCTGCAATACCACAAAAAGCAATAGGAGATTTTATTAAAAGGAAAATAGTTTCTTGCAGGGGTGTATTAAAAAATAATCATAAAGAATTAAAAAATAATTTTTTAATTCCGAAAGAAAAAATTCCTGAAATACTTAAGGAAATAAAAGCTGTTTGTGATTTTTCTGAACAAGAAAAAAATAATTTTAATTTGCAACAATATTAGAAATATTGTGTTATAATACTGCTCATTATGGAAATTAGAAATATAGCAATTATTGCCCATGTGGATCATGGGAAAACTACCATTACAGATAAAATTTTAAAACAAACTGGAATGGTTAGTGATGGAGTCTCAATGGATTCAAATGATTTAGAACAAGAAAGGGGGATTACGATTTATGCAAAAAATACATCGTGTTTTTATAAAGATACAAAAATAAATATTTTAGACACTCCGGGTCATGCCGATTTTGGTTCAGAGGTGGAAAGAGTTTTAAGGTCTATTGATTCCGTTTTGTTAGTTGTGGATGCTTCCGAGGGTCCTATGCCACAAACAAAGTTTGTTTTAAAGAAATCTTTAGAGCTTGGGCTGAAACCGATTTTAATTTTAAATAAAATAGATAAGGTGGGGGCTGATGTAGATAAAGCACATGATCAAGTTTTTGACCTTTTTGCTGAACTTGGAGCTACAGATGAACAATTAGATTTTGAGACAGTATATGCTATTGGTAGAGAGGGAGTAGCCAAAAGACATATGGATGATGAAATGGAAAATTTAAATCCAATTCTTGATTTAATTTTAGAAAAAATTCCTCCAGCATCAGGAAATAATTTAAGTGAGAATAAATTAAAAGCTCAAGTTTTTAATTTAGCTTACGATAACTTTTTAGGAAGAATGGGGGTGGTTAGAATTTATGAAGGAAAAATAAAACAAGGGCAAAATTTATTTATACAGGATGAAGGAAAAGATACTTTTAAGGGTAAAATTGTAAAACTTTTTTCTTTTGAAGGAATAGAAAAAAAAGATACAAAAGAAGCAGAAGCGGGGGATATTGTAATGATTGCAGGAATTCCAGAAATTTTTATTGGTCAGACTTTAACAGAAGATGAAGAAACTGAAAAATTAGATCCAATTTCTGTTGATGAACCAACAATTTCTTTTAATATGTTTGTAAACGATTCTCCTTTTTCTGGAAAAGTTGGAAAATATTTAACTTCAAGACAAATTAGAGATAGATTAGAAAAAGAACTTGAAATGAATGTTGGTTTAAAATTAGATTTATCAGACGATTCTAAATATAAAGTTTTTGGGAGAGGGGAATTGCATTTAGCAGTTTTAATTGAAAATATGAGAAGAGAAGGATTTGAATTGGCAGTATCTCCACCAGAAGTTATTATAAAAGATATCGATGGTGTAAAATCAGAACCATTTGAAGAAGTATCAATATTTGTACCAGAAGAATTTTCGGGGTCAGTAATAGAAAAATTGGGAAAAAGAAAAGGTGTGATGTTAAATATGGAAACAAGCGAACACGGTCAAACAAAGATAATTTTTGAAGTACCAACTCGAGGAATTTTAGGATATAGAAATGAGTTTATTGTTGATACAAAGGGAGAAGGAATTTTTACTTCTATGTTTTCTGGCTTTAAACCATATGCTGGAAATATTATAAAAACAGAGCTTGGCTCTATGGTTGCTATGGCATCAGGAAAAGCCCTTGCATTTTCTTTGGCTAATTTACAAGAGAGAGGGGTTTTATATATTGAACCAGGGGACGAAGTATATGAAGGAATGGTGATTGGAAATACATCAAAAGGTGAAGATATGGTAGTTAATCCTACAAAAGGAAAACAACTTACAAATATGAGAGCTTCTGGGTCTGACGGCACAGTAAAACTTTCACCAAAATTTAATTTAACTTTAGAAAAAGCTTTGGGTCTTATAAGAGAAGATGAATTTTTAGAAGTAACTCCTGAGAGCGTTAAATTAAGAAAACAATATCTTACCGAAACTGGAAGAAAGAGAAATACTCCTAAAAAATAGATTTGATGGGGTGGTGGGAATTTTACTTTGTAAAATTCCTATTTTTTTTAAAGATTTTCTAGAAGGTTCGACCTTCTAGAAAATCTTTTAAAAAATAAAATTTTTGCTTTGTTTTAAAAATGATATAATGCGAGAGTGCCAAAGAAAATTTATAAATTAAAAGAAGGTAAATTTGATTTTTTAAAATTTGATCCCCTTAATGTTGTTATTTTTGTTATTTTTTCTTTTTGTCTTTTTTTAATTTATAATTTATATCAGATACAAGTTATAGATGGGGAGAAATATAGTGAAATTGTAATTGCTCAAAATAAAGGATATTTTACAAATAAAGTTGAAAATAGGGGTAATATTTATTTTCAAAATAAAAATAATGTTGCGGGGGTGGCTATGCAGAATTTTGGTTATACTTTAGCTTTAGTTCCTAAAAATTTAAAAAATAGTGAAAAAGTTTTTGAAGAATTAAATAGCGTTTTAGATATTGATAAAGATAAATTTTTTCGTTTAGCAAACAAAAAAGATGACCCATACGAAGAATTAAAAACACGAATTTCTGATGAAGATGCAAAAAAAATAATAAAAAAACAACTGAAAGGAGTTATTTTGGTTCGGGAATCATGGAGAGTATATCCTTTTAATGATATTGCTTCAAAAATAATTGGTTTTTTGGATTACGAAGGAACTGGAAAATATGGTTTAGAAAAACAATATGATGATGTTTTAAAACGAGGTGATGTTACAAAAAGTAAGAGAATTTTTGATTTATTTTTTCAAAAGAAAGATATTAAAAAAATTTTGTCTCAAAAAAAAATATCTAAAGAGGGAAATTTAATATCTTCTATCGATATAGAAACAAGTATTGCTATTGAAAAAATTCTTTTAGACATAGATGAGAGATATAATTCTGAATATTCTGCAGCTATTATTATAAAACCTGAAAGTGGTGAAATTGTGGCAATGGTAGATACAAAGTATGGAAAACTTGATTTTAATAAAGAGACAAAACATTATAAAAATATTTTTGTAGAGAATAGATATGAATTTGGTTCTATTTTTAAACCGTTAGTTGTTGCGATTGGTTTGGAGGAAGGAGTTATAACAGAAGATTTTTCTTATAATGATAAAGGGTGTGTAAAAATTTCAAAATATAATTTATGTAATTTTGACGGAAAGGGAAGGGGAAAAAATGTTAGTCTTCAAACTGTTCTTACAAAATCTTTAAATACAGGAATGATAGAGATAGAAAAAAAAATTGGTCATAAAAATTTTCTTGATTTTCTTTTAAAGGTAGGAGTTGCCGAAGAAACAAATATTGATTTATCTGGAGAAGTTTCTTCAAATATTTCATCTTTAAATAGTTTTAATAATGTAAATTATGCCACTGCTTCTTATGGGCAGGGTATTTCTTTTACTCCTATTGCGATATTAAGGTCTTTGAGTAGTTTGGCAAATGGTGGTTTTCTTGTAGACCCACATGTAATAAAAAAAATAGATTATGGTGATTTAATTCCTGAAGTAAAATTTGAAACAGAAAAAAAGAAAGTATTTTCTTCTGAAACTGCAAATAAAATAGAAAAATTTTTGTCTAATCGCGCAGATGAATTAGATACAAGATATCTTGATAAAAATTATTCAGTGGCTACAAAAACTGGAACTGCTCAAGTGGCTGATAAAAAAGGTGGTTATTATGAAGATAAATATTTACATTCAATTTTTGGTTTTTTTCCAGTAAATGCAAAACCAGAAGATAGATTTGCTATTTTATTATTTACTCTTGAGCCAAAAAATGTGAGATATGCAGTATATAGTTTAACTAAACCTTTTTATGAAATAGTTTCTTTTTTAACTTCTTATTATCAAGTAAAACCAGATAGAGCAAAATTAAGTTTTTAATATTGAAAAATTATTTTTTTTTCTTTTTTTCCTTCGGGAATTATTTTTTTAATTATAAAATTTTGATTTTTCCATTCCGCTTCTGTGACAATGTTTCTTTTTTGGTTTTTATCAAAAAAGAATGGTTTGGGAAATGCACAATATTTTAAAAAATTTATTCTTGAATTTAATGGTTCTGTTAATTCCATATCTTTTTTTTCATATTTATTACAAAAAGTAGCTTCATCGTGGTTTTGTGTTTGGGGGATAATTTTCTTATTGAGAATATTTTCTAAATTATTTACAAAAAGATTAGCGCCAATTTGTGCAAAATATTTTTCCATGTCTTTATTTTTTTTCCATTCATTTATTTCTACTTTTTCTTGAATTAAAATTGGTCCGTGATCCATTTTTTCATCTA
>JAGLGQ010000014.1 GCA_023143935.1 Minisyncoccota bacterium | reverse complement strand
GAGGGATGTAAATTTAGAACTCCATATTTTGGTAATTCTAAAAGATTTTTTGGTAATATTTTTCCATAGGCTAAAACAAAAAATAAATCATAATTTTTTATTTTTTCTAAAAATTCTTCATTTATTTTTGATGGTGCAAGAATTGGAATATCGTTTTTTTTTGCCCATGTTTTTACGGGAGTTGGAGTTAGAATTTGTTTTCGTCCCTGTGGTTTGTCGGGATTTGTAATTATTAAATCAAAAGAAAAACCTAATTTTTTTAATTGTTCTAAAAAATCAACAGATATTTGCGGTGTTCCAAAAAATACAGATTTTATTTTCATTTTTCTATTATAACAAAAAATCACAAGAAATTTTGGATAAAAAAAAATGGCATGCCATTTTTTTTTATCCAAAATTTCTTGTGATTTTTACCTTTCAATAATCTCAATTGATTGAATGATATCTCCTTCAACAATTTCCAATTTTGATGTTACATTTAATCCAAATTGATTTTCTTCCTTAACTGTTTCTACATCTTGTTTTCCTGTTTGTAATTCTTTAATATTTGCTTTTCCTATTTCTTCCCCCCGTCTAAAAATTTTTAAAAAGTTTTTCTTTTTTATTTCACCAGAAGTAACTTGTCCACCAAGAACACCACCTCGAGAAGACCAAGAAAATACTTTTAAAATTTTTGCTTCTCCCGCGATTTCTTCAAATTTTTCTTTTGGAGTTAATTCTTTCATTCTTTTTTCTAAAAATTCTATTAAATTGTATATGATATCAAAATTTTTTATTGTTATAGACAAATTATCTGCTAAAAGTTGGGCATTTTTTTCTATATTTACATGAAAACCAATAATGGTAGCATTTGCCACACCCCCGATAGCTTTGATTGCCGATTCATTAATATCTCCGCACCCTTCATAAATAATTTTGTATTCTGTTCTTTCATCATCTAATTTTGATAATTCATATTTTATGGCATCCAAAGAACCCATAACATCAGTTTTTATTACAAGAGGTAATACATTTTTTTTATTCTTTATAAATCGTTTGTCAGTAATTTTTTCATTTACTTCTTTTGCATTTTGTAATGATTTTAATTCATTAATATATGTAAAAGCTTCTTTTTTATTTTCAAAAACAGCAAAAGTATCTCCCGCTTGTGGCAATATATCAAATCCTATGATATTTACAGGCATTGAAGCGCATGCTTCTTTTATTTTTTTACCCCTAAAATCTTCCATAATTCTTATGGGGGAAGAAGAAAAACCAGAAACAATATATTGTCCTGTTTCTAAAGATCCTTTTTTTATAATTAAGGTTGAAGAAATTCCTTTTTTAGAATTAAGTTTTGATTCCAAAACAAAACCACTTCCTTTTTCTGAGATATCAATATCTAAATTTTCTAATTGAGATGTAAGTATAATTGTTTCTAATAAATCATTTATTCCAGTACCATTGAGTGCTGAAATTTCTACATAAGAAATATCTCCCCCCATACCTTCTAAATATACTTCATTTTTTAATAAAGAATTTTTTGTTTTTTCTATGTCCGCATTTGATTTGTCAATTTTATTTATGGCTACAATAAAAGGTATACCAGAATTTTTAATAAATTTTAAAGCAGAAATAGTTTGAGCAGAAACTCCATCATCTGCTGCTACTACCAAAATGGCAATATCTGCAATATTAGCTCCTCTTGAACGCGCTGCAGCGAATGCTTCATGTCCAGGAGTATCTATAAAAGTAATTTTTTTTCCTTTATGTTCCGTTTCGTAAGCTGCTATATGTTGAGTAATACCACCCGTTTCTCCATTTACAGTATTTTCTTTTCTAATGTAATCTAAAAGAGTTGATTTTCCATGATCAATATGACCCATGATTGCCACAATGGGAGCCCTGTTGGTTATTTGTTTTTTTTGTGTTTTTTTGACCATATTTTATTTTATATTTTTATAGTAGTTAATAATAAAAAAAGTTTATATATAATACCATATTTTTACTATTTTTACTAAACTAAAATAGTACTAGATTATTTATTTTATTGTTATATAATGAAATTATTAAAAATTAATTTAATTTATTTAATATTGTTATGAAAATTCAAATTCAAAAGGGTTTTACATTGATTGAGCTATTAGTGGTTATTGCTCTTATTGGTATTTTAGCAACTATATTGTATGTATTAATTAATCCCGTACGTACAATGGAAAAAGCAGATGATGCCACAAAAAAAAGAGCTTTTGGTGGATTTTATAATCAAGCTATAATTGTTTATAAAGAAGATGGGTATGTTTATACTAATGTATGTGCGGATTCAAACATAAGTGGGGTAGTTAATCAATTAGGTGCTACATGTGCAGATACAATTGCTGGTTATGGAGTAGCTATTGAAATAGTAGGGAATAATTCAGGAGATCCAGATTATTATTGTGTTGATTCTAGTGGTTTTGCGGGGACTTTGGTTGATAAGGCTGTATTTCCCATTGTTCCAGATACTGATTTGACTTGTAATTAATTTTTTTTAATTCATTTTTTTCTTTTTTTATCCACAACGAATTTTTTAAATGTTGTTTCAAAATAATGTTTTTTATGACATAATTATAAATAGCTTTGATTAAGTTTGAGACATACCAATTGGGGTCTTAAATTTTTTAAAGTATATTCTTAATTTAAATTTATTTTTTAAAGTTAGATTCCGAATATTTATTAAAAATTAATTTAATTTATTTAATATATGAAAAGTCAAAAAGGTTTTACATTGATTGAATTGTTAGTAGTTATTGCTATTATCGGTATTTTAGCTGCTACATTGTTTGTAGTTATTGATCCAACAACTCAAATAAGTAATGCAAATGATGCAACAGCAAAAACTGCACTTACAGGAATTCCATCTAAAGCTACAATTCTTTACGAAGGAAATAGTTGGAGTTATGCTGGTGTTGTTTGTACAGATGCAGTTATTGCTGCAGCTACTGATGAATGTAATGATGCTGCACAAGCATGGGCAGCAGCAGTTGATAAACCATCAGATACTGGAACTGTGGTTTACTGTATAGATTCAACGGGAGCTGGAGTAGAAGAAAGAGCTACGGCTTTAGGTGCAGCTACTACATGTAACTAATTTAATTTAGTTATTGTTTTTAAAAAAATCAGCTTTGGCTGGTTTTTTTTTATGTTATAATTTCTTTCAAATGACAATAATAAAACAAAAAAATCAAAGAGTGGGAGTTTTTATAGATGCACAGAATTTATATCATTCTGCTCGTAATTTATATGGGGCAAATGTAAATTTTAAAAATATTTTAGAAGATGTAACAGCAGATAGGTTTTTAATACGCGCTATTGCTTATGTGATAACTACTGAGAGCGGTGAAGAGGGAGTATTTTTTGAAGCTTTAAAAAAAGTAGGAATTGAGACAAAAGAAAAAGATTTACAAATTTTTATAGGGGGAGCGAAGAAAGCAGATTGGGATGTTGGTATTGCAATAGATGCTATTAGACTTGCTCCAAAATTAGATGCTGTAATAATTGTTTCTGGTGATGGTGATTTTGTGCCATTGGTAGAATATTTGAAATTTAGTGCAGGTTGTCAGGTAGAAGTGGCTTCTTTCAGAAAATCATCTTCAGCAAAATTAGTAGAAGCTTGTGATGATTTTTTGGATTTATCAGAAAACAAAGATAGATATTTAATTAATAAAAAAAATTTTAGACAAAATAAAAATATAAAAACAAAAAAAATTAGTGAAAAAAAAGAATCAGAAAAAACTAATAATTCTAATAAAAAAACAGTTGATTTAAAAAAAGAAAGAAGGGGTATGGAAAAAATTCCTAAAGTTAAGAAAGTATTAAAAAAAATAATTAATAAAAAAAATTTTGCTGAAATATCAAGAGTTTCTACAAAAGATATTATTATAGATGGGACTTTAGATTTAAGAAAAAAATAAAAAATATGGATAATAAAGACAATAATCATGATTTTGTAGATAAAGAAGCCCATCAAATTAGTGAGCTTGTTGATTCAAAAAAAGAAAATAATGAAACTCCTCCCGCTCCCCGAAAGCAAACCGTTAGAACTTATCGTGATTTTGCCATTAAAGCTTTAAAAGGAAAGCCAACTTCTTTAGCAAAAATGATTATTAACGAGAAGAATAAAGCTCAGGTGCAACATAAGTATTCAATAAAAAATAAAAATAATATTTTTTTAATAATTTTATCTAGCATGCTTATTTTATTAGGGATTGCGGCCGTTGCTGCTGTAATAATTTTTACTATTATTAAAAATGGTGATTCTTTAGAAAAAAACACAGTTGTAGAACCAAAATCTTTGGTTTATTTTGATTTCAAAAAGGAAGAATTATTAGACGGGTTAGATAGGGGTGATATATTTAGAATTGCTAAAGAAATAAAAGATACTAGTGATATACCAAAGGGTGACATTAAAATCTTTTATTTTACCAAAAAAGATAATGAGGGATATAAGATTTTGGCAAGTGCTGAAGATGTTTTTGAGGTATTGGATGTTAGAGCCCCTTATCAATTTTTTAGAAATTTATCTGATGATTGGACTGTGGGTATATTATCTACCGAGGGTAATTCTCCATTCTTAATTTTAAAAATGAAAGATTTTGATTCATCTTATGCCAGCATGCTGTCTTGGGAAAATAATTTATTATTTGATATAGGAGGATTCCTTTCTGTTAATAAAAAATATTTTGCTCAACCTTTTGTAGATCTTGTTTTATATAATAAAGATACGAGAGTTATTTTAGATGATGAGGGATATGTTGTATTTGGTTATTCTTTTATTGATTTGCGTACTTTGGTATTTTTTACAGACAATAAATCCTTTAGCAATTTAATAGAAACTTTATACAATAAGAAAGAAAAAAAATAAATGAGTGAAAAAAAAGTTTTTTTATCTGGGGTGGGCGGAATAGGGGTTTCCGCTCTTGCTCAGTATTTATATTTTAAGGGTTATAAAATTTATGGGTCTGATATTTGTAGTAATGAAAATACAGATTTTTTAGTAAAAAATTGTAATTTAATTTTTTTTGAAAATCAGAAAAAAGAAAATATAGTTTTTGATTTTGATTTTTTTATATATTCACCCGCCATTTTAGATAGTAATCCAGAAAGAATGGAGGTGGCTAATAGGGGAATTAAAGAATATTCTTATCCTGAATTTTTAGGAAAAATTTCAAAAGAAAAATTTACCATAGCTATTTCTGGTACGAATGGAAAAACTACAACTACGGCAATGACAGCGGAAGTTTTGATAAATCAAAAAATGAAACCAACTGTTATTATGGGTGGAATATCAAAAAAATTTAATTCTAATTTTTTATATGGAGATTCAGACTTTTTTGTAGTGGAATCTTGTGAATATAAAAATTCTTTTTTAAATATTTATCCTGATGTTTTAATAATTACTAATATTACCCCAGATCATTTAGATTTTTTTAAAACTTTTGAGAATGTAAAAAAAACTTTTGTAAAATTTATTGAAAATGTAAAAGATAATGGAAGTATAATTTGTAATACTTCAGATGTTAATTTAAAAGAAGTTATAGATATGGCTTGTAAAAAAGGTATAAATATTATAAATTATAATGATTTTAAAATTGATAAATTAAATATAAGCGGAAAATATAATAAAGAAAATGCAAAAACAGTTTTAGCACTTTCAAAAATATTAAATTTTTCAAAAGAAAATGCAAAAAAATATCTTTCAGATAATTTTTTGGGTACAAAAAGAAGATTTGAATATATAGGTAAAACAAAAAAAGGAGCTTTAGTTTATGATGATTATGCTCATAATCCAGAAAGTATTAATGTTTTTTGTAAAACATTAAAAGAAAAATATTTTGATAAAAATAATGTAATTATTTTTCAACCCCATATGTATTCTAGAACTTTTGATTTTTTAGATGAATTTATTGAAGCATTAAAAATTCCTGATATTTTATTTATTGAAAAAATATATTCTCCAAGAGACGACAGAAAACAAATTACTTCTGAAGAATTTTTTGAGAAAGTAAAGAGTGAAAGGGGGAATAAAAAAACATATTTTTGTAAAGACCATAAAGATTGTATAAAACAAGTAAGAGAGTTTGATTTTAATAATGAATATGTCATAGCAACCGTGGGGGCTTCTGATATTGACAAAGTGAGTAAAGAATTGGTTATTTTAAAAAAGGTTATATAAATGCTTTACAGAATTATCTTTTGCTGTATAATAACATTATGGATATGGGTTATTTATATAATAAAAAAGGATTTTTTCTTATAATTATTTTTTTTATAATATGGGTTTTTATTAGTAGTTATTGGTATGTGTGTGGTGTAAAAAATTTTTGTTCTTTTAATATGAATTTAGAAGGAATTGAACAAAATAAATATAGAAATGGCGCATCAATTTTTTACAGCAATAGCAATTATATTAATAATATTAATAATGAAAGAAGTGTAGAAAAAAGGGTAGTTAGCATGAAGGTATCTTGCACTTCATACATAAAAGATTATTTGGGAAAGGGTAATATAAATAAAAAAAACGAAGTCGCTAAATTACAAAATTTTTTAAATGAATTTGAAGGAAATTCATTATTTATTGATGGTTTTTTTGGACCTAAAACAAAATCAGCGTTAATTGAATTTCAAAGAAAGAATAATTTAGATGAAAAAGAAGGGGTTGTTTTGGGTTTTGTAAAAAAGACAACTAGAACAAAAATAAATGAAATTTATTGCAGAAGTAAGGCGGAAGATATTTTAAAAAATAATTAATTATTAGTTTAAAAAATAGTATTATGTTTACAAACAATGTTACAAAAGATTATACTGGATCGAGTGCATTAGGAGAAATTATTATAATGCTTTTGGTGGCGTTTATATTGGGGTGGATAGTTAGAATGTTATGGGAACGTTTTTTTTCTAAAAAAAGAAACGAAAATATTTTTAGGAATTTAAAAGAAGAAAAAGAAGTAAGACAAAGGGAGGAGGGGGAAAGATTAGAGCAAATAAGAAAAACAATAGCTCTGGTTAATGCAAAGAAATCTGTTGAAGCAAAAAAAGCAGAAGAAATAATCAAAGAATCGATTGTAACAGAAAGAGTAGAAAAAATTATTAGAGAACCAGTTATGGTGGAAAAGATAGAAGAGGTTGTAGAAGAGCCAATTATGGTAGAAAAGGTTGAAGAAGTAGAAGAAGTAATTGAAGAGCCAGTCGCAACAGAAATAGTAGAAAATCAAGATGAAGATTTTAGTGAAAAAATAATTTCAGAATCTTCTATTCCACCCTATCAAGAAAAAATTAAGACATCTAATCCTTTTGGGATGCTTAAAAATGATGATTTAAAAATTATTGAAGGAGTTGGTCCAAAAATTGAAATTTTATTAAAAAATGCAAATATTGTAACTTGGCAAGATTTAGCGGCAACTTCTGTTGAACGGATTAAATTGATTTTAAAAGAGGGAGGAGATAGATTTTCTTTTCATGATCCTACTACTTGGCCAGAACAAGCATCACTTGCTTCACATGAAAGTTGGGAAGAATTACAGGAATTTCAAGATTTTTTAAGTGGAGGTAAAAAATTATAATTAAAAAAAAAATTGCTAAAGCAATTTTTTTTTTATTTATAATTTTTTTTGTGATTTTTTATAAAAGAAAAAAATAATTATAAAACTTAAATATATAAAAATTATTTCTAAAAATTTAAAATTTAATTGTAAAACAGAAATAGGTATTTTTGCAAAAAATCCAGTTATAAATAAATCATAAGATAATATAATAAAAAGCAAAAAAGCTAAAAGACTAGAAAAGGTAGTTGAAATAAAAGAAAATAAAATTAAAAGTAATCCTAAAAACATTGTACATGGAATTAAAATTAAAATTAATATGTTTACCAAGGGGGATATTATAGATATTTCTCCCATCATATATATTAATAAAGGGGCTACAAATATTTGTGTGGATATGGTAGCAGCCAAAATTCCCCTTAATTCAAAAGTTTTAGGAATAATTTTTAAATATGATTCCATTTTTTTTCCTAAAGTTAAAAGTCCTAAAGTTGCTAAAAAAGATAATTGAAAAGATGCATCATAAACTAAAATCATAGGATTAAAAAGTACCATAATAAAACCAGTTAAAAATAAAATTTTTATTATTTCGGAATCTCTTCCTGTGATTTTAGCTATTATCACCAAAAGAGCCATAATGGATGCTCTAATAATTGTGGCAGATGCTCCAACCATAATTGCAAAAAAGATAATAGCCATTGAACCAAAAATACTTGATAAAGTAAATCCCGTGAAGGCAAAAAGTTTCATAAAAAAATCAGCGACTAATGTTAGATTATATCCAGACAAAACAACAATGTGAATGATGCCAGTTTTTCTAAATTCATCTAATAATTCTTTTCCAACATCTTCTTTTGCTCCCAAAAGAATACCTCCCAATAAAAAAGATTGTGGGGGAGGAATTTGTTCTTTTATTTTATTTAAAAATATTTTTTTTATATTAAATAATTTTTCTTTAATTTGATTTCCATGATTAGATTCTATAAAGGTTATATTTGGCGTTTTTATTTCATAAAAAATTTTTTCTTTTTTAAGATAAGAAATATAGTCAAATTCACGACCAAGTTCATTTTTAAAATTTTTTGGTTTTAATAAATATCCCTCAATTTCTATTAAATCACCATAATTATATGTAGGATAATTTGGAACCCAAGATATAGCTTGAGAATTAGCATCTTTAAATTTTAAAATTAATTTTGTGTGATAACCTTTTTTTTCTGGTATATCATTAATAATAAATTGTTGAGTTATTTTTTGATGTAAAAGGTTGTCAAATTCTCCTTTATTATTTTTTTCAAAAAAATCGTATCTAAATGTTCCCAATAAAAAAGCAAGAGAAATTATAATTAATATTTTTATAAAAAAGGGAATGTATTTTTTATGAATTAAATATATAAAAGATATAAAAATAGTTGTAGTTGCTAAAAAAAGAATTTCATAAAAAAAATTATAATTTAGAGAAGAAAAAAAAATAGAAATTAAAAAAGAAATTATAAAAGAATAAAATATCTTATTTATCATTATATTTTTTTAAAATTTTGTAGATTATAATTGGTATTATAATTCCTACTAAAAATCCTATAAAAATATCTAGAGGAAAATGAATTCCCGTAAAAACTCTTCCTAAAGCTATAAGTGTAGCTAAAAAGATAGAAATAATTCCAAGTTTTTTATTATAAAAAAATATGCTAATAGCTAGAGCGTATGAAAAAGCGGAATGTCCAGATGGGAAAGAATTATAGATATCGGTTCTTTCTATTAAGGGTTTTATATTTTCTAAAATAGAAAATGGTCTTTCGGCAACAATAAATTGTTTTAAAATTTTTACAAAAAACCAAGCACTTATACTTCCTGTAAAATAAATTAAAAATTCTTTTATTTCAATTTTTTTATCTTGCCAAATTAGTTTTCCAAAGAAAATTAAAAATATTATTATTAAAATAAATATTAAATATTTAGCTATAAAAATAAAAAATAAATCTAAATATATATTTTGAAAAGTAAAACTATTTAAAAAATAAAAAATTTGGTAATTTAATTCAAAATTTTCCATAATTTAAAGTTTAACATGTTTTTTTATTAATCAGCAACTCAATTATACTACAATATTTCTTCAAAATTTATTCTGTAACGAAACAAAAAAA